>JAGXTL010000118.1 GCA_018333635.1 Dethiobacter sp. | reverse complement strand
TACAGGAGTTTAAATCAAAGTGGCTCACTTTTTGGTGATCACAATGATTATTTCAAGTCACAGGTGGTTCATTTATTCATGATCACAAACGGTCATATTGGCTCACTATCAGATTAGCATACGCAGTCGCCGATAAATCGGCCTCAGGCAGCACATCCTCTGCTCTCTGGTACCTCCTCCTCATCCCCGCATTGATTGCCGGCTTCGCTATCCTTAAGCGCATCCGAGCACAGGCATAATAAACAATTAGGGCTGGCCCGCCGGGCCAGCCCTTCATTTACATACTTTCCGCTATCTAGGAAAGTAAGCGTCAAACAGTTCCCACGTATTCAGAATCCTCTTTTTAAGATACTCTACAATGTAGAGATCGCTAAAGGGTGATTTTTTTCTATGACGAAGTTAGAGCGACAATCTTTATGGAAAACCAGAATTTCTGAATTCAAAGCGAGCGGACTGTCTATTCAAGTTTGGTGTGCAAATCAAGATGTAAAACCCTATCAATTGTGTTGAAAGACATGGGGACGGTTCTCTTGTCTAAGCAACAGTGCTGCGGATTGCTAAACTATACGATGAAAAAATGCCAAGACAACAGAGAATCCGAAGTAAAAACGCTTACTTTCATATTATGCTTCGTAGGAACACGAAGCGAATGGAAGTGTTGATAAAAGAGTTCAGAGCAAAAGCCAACCTATCAATTAGAAAGATTGCAATTGTTGCCGGTTTGAACAAGGACAAGATGCATAAAATTTGAGTGGTTAGACAAGAGAAAAACGAAATCGCTGTCGCGATGGCTTCTAACCCCCTGCCAAGAGCGAAAGTCACCAGAGATATTCTGTTGGAATTTCATCATGCGGATTTCGGCAAGCGCAAGACTTTACCCACCTAGTACAAACCCCGGCTTTATAAGATAATCTTCCTAAAGAACACATATGGATGCCAATTTAATAATAACTTAATAGGTATCTTTTGTTGCTGGAATTATTTCTCTATCTCACCAGAATGCTCGTATAGGTTTAAACAGGAAATAATGCTATAATTCGAAATGTTCATATCTTTAAATGGGAGGTTTGCTTTTAATGCATGATCCAATTAGCACGAAAGATCTGGTCCATAAGGATGAACGGAAGTACTTTATAATTGCCCTTCTTGTAAGTATCATAATGTTTGTGGTTTTATTATTTTCAATAATAGGTTTATTTTACTTGGCTTTTTTCGGTATGTTATCCTTCGTATTACATGTTTTGATGATGGGGAATATCAGGATGAATGGAGTTCGATTACATCAGGAACAATTCCCCCAGGTCTATGATAAGGTTAAGGAACTGTCTGAAAAAATGGGTATCGGCTATATTCCCGAGGTATATGTTGTAGAGTCCGGTGGGATTTTAAATGCTTTTGCTACCAAGTTTTTTGGAAAAAACATGGTGGTTTTGTATTCATCTATGTTTGAACTGATTGAACAGGGGGCAGAGGATGAACTGGCCTTTGTGATAGCTCATGAATTGGCCCATATAAAAAGGAGGCATATTGCTAAACAATTGTTGATACTGCCTGCTATGTGGGTGCCCGGTATCACACAAGCCTATTCACGTGCATGCGAATATACCTGCGACCGCTATGCCGCCTACTATACCCAAAATGTCGAAGCCGCTAAGAATTGTTTAACGATTCTGGGAGTAGGGAAAAAACTATATAAATATGTGGATCAAAATCAGTACTTAAACCAAATACAAAATGAAAAAGGGTTTTTCATATGTCTGTATGAAAAGTTAGCAACCCATCCTCCGATTCCTAAGCGTATCGACCAAATTGACCTTTACTTCAATGAAACCTATGAGAGTGTTTTAAGCCAAAAATCCAAAAAAAGACTGAACTGGATTCCGGTTTCTTTATTGGTCTTAGCCCTTGTAATCGGTGGAAGTGTATATGCAATTAAATCCATTGATATTGAGAGTTTTTTTGATGATACGATGTTAAGCACTAACCCGGCGGATACAACCCCTTTGATTAATGCTGTGATTAAAGCTGATATCGATGAAGTAAATAAGCTGATTAGCGAAGGGGTTAAACTTGACCAAAAGGATTTTTATGGTTGGACAGCACTCCATTGGGCAGCAATTGACGGTAATTATGAAATATCCAAGGCTATATTGGATGCCGCAGGAAATCCCGATGCTACGGATGACTTTAAAGAAACCCCGTTAATGAAAGCAGCAGGGAACGGCCATTCAGAAACTGTAGTCTTATTGCTGGAATATGGAGCAGAGATTAACTATGCCGATTTCAACCTCTGGACACCATTAATGTACGGAGTTCAAAGCGAAGATTTCGAAACGGTGAGAATCCTCTTTAACGCCGGTGCCGACCCTGACCATAAGGATTATAGCAACCTAACTGCTCTAATGCATGCAGTGAAATTGGGTAATGATGAAATTATCAATCTACTGAGAAATTAAGAATCTTTCTTTATATCACACTTTTGGGGCTGACAATTGAGGAAACCATAGTTTACGAAAAACAACTCGTGTAAGGGGGAGTTTAACTCAACTTTATCAATGTTCTTAAAAAATTTAAGGAGGAAAGAGTAATGAATTGGTACTGTACTTGGAAGTATTAAAGAAATATGCTGTTTTTATTGGCCGGGCTAGGAGAAAAGAATACTGGATGTTTCTTTTGATAAATTTAATCATTACAGTTGTGTTATCTTTTATCAACGATTATCTTTATTATCTTTATGCGCTGGCGGTTTTTATACCCGGCCTAGCTGTATCGGTGAGAAGGCTGCATGATATCGGTAAAAGCGGCTGGTGGGTTTTTATTGGCTTGATCCCCTTAGTAGGATGGTTATGGTATATGGTGCTCATGGCAATGAACGGCCAGTCGGGTGAAAATCAATATGGGCCAAACCCGAAAGAATCTTAAGTTTCAGTATAGCTGTTAATTTATTTTTCACATCTTATTTTACGCACTGATAATTCCCTTCTACATGATGAACATCCACCATCCTCGCAGTATTGTTTTCTGTGATTTTCTACTATCCGGTGGAAGTCCTACAGAGTTTTGGTTACCCGGCGTCACCAGCTCAAAGTGGTCGAACAATTTCACCGGAACAGCTGGGTCGAGCAGCGCCTGATATACACTTGATTAATAAACCCCACCTCATAATATATTTATTTACTTAATTTAAACATTTTTTTCAGCTTTACCTGTACTATAAAAACTAGCATAAGAAGGAGGAGCAAAAAAACTACTGCGCTTAACGGTACAGCGATACTGTATGCTCTTTCCAATAAATTATTGGGCAATTTAGCTATTGCTCCTAAAGCGATTATTGCTAAAACGAGTGAAACAGATCCCATACCAACTAGTAGCTTAGCTGCGAGTTTGTTAGCAAAATCCCAAGTTTGTTGTGTTTTTGATGAGAGCCTCGTTAGATATCCATATATGTAATTTCTATTCTTTGGGGGGAAAAGTAGCAGCAATAACCCCGATAAAAGCAGTATTATCGGCCCAATAAACAAACCAACCATAATCTTTCCCATGAAATCCAATTGATTTCCTCCTTAATATTATGAGCAGGCCGAGGCTTACCTCCCACTTCGGCTACCCATATTATTTTATTGTTACCAAGGAAAATATGTTCGGGGTTATCTGTTTCACCTCTCATAACCTACACACATCCAGACTTATACAATTGTCAAATAATTTATTAATAGTTAAATACCTTACTATTTCTGGTGATACCATTTAGCTGCTAATTTGTCTGATATTCCCATTATATGTTTTTTGTATACATAATCAAATCACCATATTCAGTTTCATCTCTAAGTATGCTGTCGCCGCCCACCCACCGTGTCGGTGCGGGAGCGGTTTTTTCTTGCCCGTTTTGACGGAGTCGTGGCATAATGATTGGTGGTAGACATTGTCTATTCTACCGACAATCATAACATAAGGAGTACCACGGAAAATAGCAAGAGGGAAACCATCATGCCTGGCAAGCGCAGGTTTCCCTCTCCAGCAGAGCGTCTAAAGACGCGTCCGTGTCATTATCTTACATGAATTGGGATGCCTGTGTAAAGACCTATCTTGAAATGGTACTAAATGGCTGCCCCAAAGAGTGGCGCCCAACCGTATGTCAGCACTGTGGAACATCGATGGGGTTTCACCGTCACGGCGACTACAATCGCATGCTATACACTCTGGAAGAGATTTTAGAGATTCTGATCTTCCGTTTTAAATGCAAACACAAAGCCTGCAACAGAACGTTTGGGTTGCTGCCCTCTTTTGTAGAGCGTTACCAGAGTGCGGCTGTGGACGTGCAGGAACGGGTGATTAGCGAGTTAGACAACGGGGTTCCGCTGCGGGTTGTCGCAGAGCAGTTGGATTTACCGACACAGCCATACTCAGAGAAAAGCCTATGGCGCTGGAAAAAGAAGTGGGACCAAAAGCTGAAAGTGCTGGAACCGATTTTCTGGCAGACCGTACTCTCCCGCGTTCCCCATTTACACCTGCCCAGAGGGAGCCAAAGTCCTCGTAGCAGCAGGGGGTGGTTGTTTCTGGCCTGGAAGGAAGTGCGGAGCCACTTCACCGACAGCCTGAAAGTAGGATGTCTGCAATGGCTGATTCATTTAGCTCGCTTACAGGCGGTGACGGTCTGAGTCCATTTTCCCACAAAATCTGTCCATGTCCTTTCCATTCGGGGTACTAGAAAATAGGATTGCCGGGATTTTTCCCGAGATTAATCCTAAAGGACGTGGAAAAAATGAATCCAACCCATGAAGACCAACTGGCGGCATTTCGCTACGGCTTAATTGCGCCCATTGTCTGCCGACAGACACTGCTTTTACCTGGGGAGTTGAAAGCCTATATGGAGGAGGTGGCGGGTCAGGTCTATGATATTCCGGGCAGTACCCGTCAGCAGATCAGTGCACTGGGGATACAGCTTAGCCATAGCCGCCCGTTTCGGCCAGCTGGTCGCGGAAAAATTGAGAGATATTTTCAATTCGTTGATACCAGTTTCAAGCCGGAAGCCTACCAGCAAATTGAAGCCGGCCAC
>JAGXTL010000007.1 GCA_018333635.1 Dethiobacter sp. | reverse complement strand
TTAAACGCTGCCGTCCCCCAGCCTAGCAGAGCAACCCACTGAGTGTTCAATTCAGCGACGTACTTGATGGATTCCCCGACAAGTTGACGAAAGCCAAGGTAATGGTGCTCGTTCATGAGTTGATCCCCATTGATGCTCTTCTTCTTGTTTAATGGGTCGGACATTTAAAGATTGAAATTCTGTCTGTGTTGGCATTCAAGACTCCTCTTCAGATCCTAAAATGTATTTAACTACATTTTAGCGGTTCGAAGAAGAAAAGACCAGTGGGTTATTGAAAATCTTTATTGTGACTACATTTTACTCGACTTTGACGTGGCCCTGTGCGTCCACCATGAAAGGCTTGACAAAATAGGCGACAGTTTCGCCCTGCGGATTGGTCAAGACAAAGTGTCCTGATGTTTCTTTTAACTGTAGATTTCCTGTTTTAAGTTCAAAGGAAAAGATATTGCGGTCAACCGGTCTTTCCAGAACGATGTCCTCTTTGAGTCGGTTGCCGAGAACGGTATATTCTATGTATACCGAATCGTACACGTTGTCGTAGCGGATATTGTTTCTGTCGGGCCTGCCGGCTGCTTTCCTAGCGCCAACAGGCTGGAGGGTAAGCCAGCCGCCATTGATCCCGAAGCGTACCGAGGCGCCGTCGCCGAAGCTGACGTCAAAACTGTTGGCTTTGTTTTTCAGTTTAAAGCCATTCTCGTTTATGGGAATGAGGTCGTTTTCAATCGGCAGCCACTTAGGGCCTGACTTATAAAAACGTGGTTCCAGGAATATTTCCTCGGTGAAGCTACCGTCCGGGTTGAGGAAACGCTGCGAATAGGCGGTACGCTTGGAAGGGATTTCAATTTTTGCGTTCCCCGGCCTGTCCGGCAGGTCGCTTGGCGGCGCTATCTCCGGGCTGCCGTAATCCTTGGGTCTGTTGATGTTGTCGCTAACCAGTGCGGGGGTGAGGTTCCGGAGAGACCTGTCACCCGCCTCGACAAAAGCAGAGGCGTATGAGGAGCCGACTGTACTGAAAAGCAGGGAAAAGGTGAGAATAAGGGCGATGAACTTGCGGAGAGGTTTACTGAAACGCTTGCAGCCAAACATGAAGATCTCCCCTTGTTATGTAAGATAACTTAATCTTAAAGGGGATTACCATATTATGTCTACAAGTAAATATTGGTGAGGTGACCCAATAAGTGGAAAGAACCATATTGGCTTGAACTTCCACTTCCTGCCGGCTGACAATATTAAAGACTTTCACAGAATGCTTGAGCGAGCGTTAGGTGACAGCAAGCATTGTCTTCCCGGATAACCTGGTTCAGTCGGTTTTATCGGCCAAAAGCTTCGTGTTGGCGAACTGTTCGGGAAGCAGAAGTAGATCTACTGCGCGCTGGGCGTTGAGCCGCCAGCCTCGTTATGAGTTGGCGGTAATCCAGGTTTCAACGCATCTAGCTTTGCTAGAAGAAGAATTTTCTTGCTCCGGTTTCTATGAAATTGTATAATATTGTATGATTATAGAGAAAGCAACGTAAAGTCACAGCGGAGAAATTGAAAATGGTGACACGACATCTGATTAGGACAGTCATATTTTACAGCGTGTTCCATGCCGCTGTAACGGACAAGTTCCGAGTGAACTGAAATGTCGTAGCCGAGGAACAGCCCAAACAATCGGAAGGAAATAAACACGATGAAAATGGTCAGATAAGTTGGTGGATGAACTGGCAGGTGATAAAGGAAGCATGATTACATACACACTTTACCGTTCTAAACGCAAAACCCTCGCCCTTTATGTCCGAAAAGGCGAGGTGGAAGTCGGCGCGCCGCTGAAAGCCTCCAAGCGTGACATTGATAAATTTGTGCTATCCAAAAATAAATGGATAACAGATAAACTGGCGGCAGCAAACGAACGACAGGAACAGCGCGAGAAGTTCACATTAAACTATGGAGATATGGCGCTGTATTGTGGCAAAGAATACTCAATTGACGCCAAACCCGGCGGTCGGGTAGGTTTCGACAATGAACGGTTCTACCTGCCGCCCGACCTGACCTCGGAGCAAATTAAGTACGCCTGCATCCAGATCTACCGTATGCTTGCCAAGCGCGACCTGCCCAATAAGGTTTTGGAATTCGCAAAGCAAATGGGAGTCATGCCCATCGCTGTCAAAATCAACGGCGCGAAAACGCGCTGGGGAAGTTGTTCCGGCAAGAAGAGCTTGAACTTCTCGTGGCGGCTCATTATGGCAGAGGATGATGTGGTCGATTACGTAGTCATTCACGAGCTTGCGCACATTACCGAGATGAACCACTCCGGGCGATTCTGGGTAATTGTTGAAGGCGTGTTGCCAGATTACAAGGAACGTCAGAAGCGCTTGAAGGATTTACAGAAGAAGTTAAGCATGGAGGACTGGGGTTAATGGAAAACAACTATCATATATTCCTTCATGCAGGCTGTGAAACGACCATCTCAAGTTGGACAAAAGATGATAATGCCCGGTTCAAAGCGGCTCTTGAAAGGTTGTTGGCAGAGATAGAATAATGTATAGCTAAAATAAAGGGCTCGCCTAACGAGACTTAGGAGCCGATAGAAAAGAAGAAGGCCACAATCATTAAAACTCCTATTATAATTTTAAGCGCTGTGGCTCCAACGATGCCAATCAATGTGCCAAAACCGGAACGAACAGCAATGTTCATCTTTTTTCCCAGCATAATTTCAGCAATAATAGCTCCCAAGAAAGAACCGAGAATAATGCCGAAAGGCCCAAAAAGAAATAAGCCAACAAATATTCCTATAACGGCTCCCCAAACAGCATTTTTACTCCCGCCGAAACGCTTTGTACCTACGGCGGTAGCAACAAAATCCAAGCCAAAAGCCAAGAGAACTACTAATCCCTGTAAGAGGAAAAAATTGGCATCAAGTGTAGCAAATTGTGTCATAATACCGTAAAGAAGCATGCCGATGTAGATCAAAATGATCCCGGGCAATACTGGCAACACTATGCCTGCGAGCCCCAAGACAAAGAGTATAACAGCCAAGACCAGCGCTAATTCAGTCATACTATAACCTCCTTGTTTTAAGTATCCTCCAAGGCATTATATTCGGATAAAATTCTTCAGTTCCTGCCACTGAGTATATTCTGCCGATATTTTCTGCAAGATAAGACAAGAAGCGAGTCTGTCATTGCTTAAAAGTTTGATATAAAGGAAGGTGATCGCCGGTAATTACCGGTGAAATATGCAGCATAGAACAGGATTACCACGAGTTGCTTACTTTTGTATGGAGTATGGCTTGAGTTCACGTCTCCCGATTTATGCGGGAGGACTTGGTGTGCTGGCTGGAGACTACTTAAAGGCGGCCAAAGACTTAAGCCTGCCAATGGTTGGCATTGGCATTTTGTGGCGCCATGACTACACTGAGCAATTCATTGGCGAGGATGGCTGGCCCTACGATATCTACCCAAATCATGATTATGATTTTGTTAAAGACACTGGGATTACGGTTAATGTTCAGGTGGAGGGAAAAGAAGTTACTTGTAAAGTCCGCTTGGTGGATCAGTACAATAATGTGCCGCTCTATCTGCTGGATACTAATTTTCCCGGCAGCGAACATGGCTGGATTACCAATAAACTTTATGGGGGAGGAACCCATGAACGCATTGCCCAGGAAATTATCTTGGGAATAGGCGGTATTCGCTTGCTGCGTGCACTTAATATTGATGTGGATGTCTACCATTTTAATGAAGGGCATGCTGTTCTAGCCGGTGTGGAACTAATTCGCGAGAAAATGGCACAAGGAGCCTCCTTTGGCGATGCTTGGAAAGAGGCTCGCAGTACAATAGTTTTTACTACGCATACTCCTGTGGAAGCTGGTAACGAAAAACATGACCATGGTGAACTGCGACAGATGGGTGCATACAATGGGTTGGATTATCAACAGATGGTCAAGTTGGGCGGTGATCCGTTTAACATGACCGAGGCAGCTTTGCGCCTCTGTACAGTGGCTAATGCGGTTTCAAATTTGCATGGACATACAGCTCGCTCAATGTGGCGGCATGTCGTGGATACCGGTCCCATTATTTCCATAACTAATGGCGTTCATCTTCCCACGTGGCAATCTGCGGACATCCGTAGGGAGTTTGCTTCAGGACAAGACTTGCGCAAAGCGCATATGAAAGCGAAGATGGAACTGGTACGCTTTGCTTATAAACAGAATAAGGCGGTACTAAACCCTGAGGCACTGATTGTCGGCTTTGCGCGCAGGACCACGGCTTACAAACGCTCAGATCTTATTTTCCGCAACTCGGAAGTAGTTGATCCCCTTTTGCGAGAAGGCAAAATGCAGCTGATTTTTTCCGGTAAGGCTCATCCTCGAGATGACGAGGGAAAGCGCATCATCCGGGATTTGGTAATGATGAACAGAAAATACAAAGATGCTGTAGTCTTCTTGGAAAATTACAACATGGAAATTGCTCGACTGATGGTGTGCGGATGCGATGTCTGGCTAAACAATCCTGTTCGACCACTAGAGGCTTCCGGTACATCCGGGATGAAAGCAGCCATGAACGGCGTGCTTAATCTGAGTGTTGTAGACGGTTGGGTGGGTGAAGGTCCCCAACATGGAGTGTCTGGCTGGCTGCTGGATGTTCATCATAGTGCAACTGATCCGCACGAGCAAAATTTACATGACCTTAATACATTATATCGCGTATTATTCGATGAAGTCATTCCCACCTACTACGAAAATCCTGACAGATGGCATGATATGATGCGAGCCAGTATAGACATGTCGCATTACAAATTTTCTTCCGCCAGAATGATTCGAGAGTATTATGAACTGATGTACAAAAGGATAATGGAAAGACATGATGCCATCTCTGCAGCTTGGATGACTGCCTCACCCACGCACTATGAACAGCCGCAATTTCCGAATTAGATTAAGCTAAACAGGCCAAAAGGCCTGTTTTTTTGTCTGTCTCACTTCTGCAACAAAGGGGAAATAGAGGCGTTTTTACCAAAATTTCTCTCTCGAATTCTTTGCAGGCAGGAAATACTTATGTAAAGGTAGAAGATAATCGGGCGAGAGAAGGTGAGGCAAAAAAAATGATTATAAATCTTCCCTTAACTGAGTATGTTTCCTTCAGTTTTCAGGAACTGCTTGAACTTGAGCTAAAACGGGCCTACCGCGGCAAACAGCCATTTTCATTAACGTTGCTCTCATTCCCCAGCGGAACGCAGGCCGACCGCTCGCTGCTTGTGCTGCAAGAAACACTGCGAGATACAGACACAGTATTTCGTCACAGTGAGGCCAGTTTTCTGGTTTTTATGCCTATGACAAATAAGGAAGGCCTTGAGATTGTAGTTGAGAGGCTGAAACAGTCACTCGTTTCTCGCGATTATTTAGATGATAATGCTCTAGGCACTGAATTTAAAGCGATAAGCGTGACATACCCGGAAGATGGCGACAGTAAAAATGTTCTGCTTAAACGCCTTGAAGAAAAAGCGAAAAATATTTAACGGGGGAGCGAAAGATGCAAAAATTATGGCGTGGCTTCTGGCAAGTGGCAGATCCAAAAATCTGGATCGCCTCGCTTGTTCCCATGGCAGTTGGAGGTTCGCTTGCTTATGGGTTAACCGGAACTTTTAGCTGGTATTGGTTTGCCGTCAGCTTGATAGGTGTTTTTTTTATCGAGATTGGCAAGAACGCGGCTAATGATCTTGCGGATTATCAAAGTGGCGTTGACCTAATGGTGGAAGCGGACAAACGAACGCCTTTCAGCGGCGGAAAACGTGCCATCGTAGATGGTAACCTGACAATTTTGCAGGCTGCTTGGATTACCGTCCTTACCCTGGCAGCCGGAAGTGCAATCGGTATTTATATTGCTTTTCTTCGTGAACCTGCCATTCTCTGGATTGGTTGCAGTGGTCTTTTTTTTGCTGCCGCCTACAGTTTGCCGCCGTTTAAGCTGGCGTATCGCGGTCTAGGTGAGCTTGTTGTTGGACTGACCTTTGGCCCGTTAATTGTCAGTGGCGCATTTGTGGTGCAAACTCACTTTCTTTCCTGGGAAGTGTTTTTAGTTTCTCTGCCAATAGGTTTTTTGATTGCCAATGTTTTATTTATTAACCAATATCCTGACTATGAAGCTGATTTGCAAGGAAACAAACGAAACTGGGTCGTTCGCCTTGGGAAGGAGAAGGGGATTACAGTTTATAAGGGACTCTTTGCTGCCGCTTATATCTCAATAGTAGCATTATTTGCAGTAACCGGAAATCCATTTTGGTTAGTTCCTTGTATAAGTATTCCGCTTGTGCGAAGCGCTGTGAATAACGCAATCAGGCATAAAGAAGACATCCCCCGTTTTATTAAAGCCAATGTTAATACCATCAAAACATACCAACTAACAGGTATTACCATGGTGCTAGCCAGTCTAATGAGCCGTTTCTTTATTTAAGATGCAAAAATGATTGCCGTCGGCAGATAGTTGCCGTGCGGCTTTTTTTATTACGTGAAAAACCAATTATCAAAAAAGGTAAAAAAAGTAAAAGTTTTACTATTCTCTGGTATAAGCTCTACTTTCTTGTGCATACTAATTCAACAGGTAAAGAAGAAGGTGAGAGAATGGGCGAAGATTATTATTTGCCTGATTTGCATGGCGAAATGCGCTCCTCAGAAGCAGAACAAGCATTTAATGCAACAACCAGTAAAAAAAATCTCAGCGGCGTAAGGGGGAGAGCTTCCAGAACCGGCCGCAAAGGTCCAGTTATGACTCCGGTGGATTTTTTGCATGGCAAAGCAAAAAAAGAGTATATGCAAAACAGTGAGGTGATAAGGTACAATATGTACGAAAATAAAGTGTTATTATACGATGACTTTAAGGAATTGCCGGTTGAAAAACAGGTCGTCTTAATGACAAAATGGCGAGATGAAATAGGTACAAGTAATATTATTAAGGATATGAAAATATCACGTAAAAAGTTTTACAGCGAAGTTTTAAAAACGCTTGGCATTGAAACTAAACCTAGGGGGCGGCGTCCTAAGCGGGATGTTGAAGAAAGAGAAGAGATAGCCGTCAAGGAAACAGTTCTTGCAAATACGGCGCACTGCTTTCAAGAAAGTTCCTTCATGATTTTTTTTCACGGTCGCTTCTTTGGTCAGGCATTGACAAATCAATTAGCCAGGCTAGCTCGCGTTTTTAATACCGAAGCTGAATACGAAGTTAAGGTAGAAATTAAAGAGATAAACAAGCTTCTCTAGAGTATAAAGGCGAGGCCGGCAAGCGGCTTCGCCTTTATACTTTAGAGATATTACGGCCGTAAAAGATTTCCAGCATTTCTCTTTTTAGCCGCTGCTTAATTTTACGTCGCTCGCTCGATGTTAAATCTTTCTTAGCAATGCCGAAAAGATAATTGTCTAAGTCGAACTCCCTAAGAATCATCTTGGTGTGAAAAATGTTTTCCTGATAAACATTAACATCAATCGACTGATATTTTTCCTTTGTACTTCCAGGAATGTAGTTTTGGATTGAGTTTATCTTATGATCGATAAAATATTTCCGACCGTTAACGTCACGGGTAAAACCTCGCACACGATAATCGATAGTCATAATGTCAGACTCAAAGCTGTGAATCAGGTAATTCAATGCTTTTAACGGGGAAATATGACCACAAGTCGAAACGTCAATATCGGCGCGAAAAGTGCTGATCCCGTCATCTGGGTGACTCTCCGGATAGGTATGCACCGTTATGTGACTTTTATCCAAGTGACCGACTATAGATTCAGGCAGTGGTCCCGGCGCTTCGTTCTCAGACTGGGCATCATACGCTTGACCTTCAGCAATCAGAATCGTCACGCTGGCACCCTGCGGGTCGTAATCTTGCTTAGCAATATTTAAGACGGTGGCCCCGATAATCACAGCTACGTTTGAGAGAATACTGGTGAGACGCTCGGCATTATATTGTTCATCAATATAATCAATATATCCTCGCCTGTCATCTTCTTTTTTAGCATAACAAATATCATACATATTAAAACTGAGCGATTTTGTCAGGTTATTGAAACCGTATAGCTTAAGCTTCTTAAAGGATTTGATTTCCATTTGTCACATCCCGGGTTTTAGTAATTGAGTCCTTGGTGATATTATAAACATTCCCTTGAATAATAAACAATATCTCCGCTACCTACTTTGGTGGGTGACAGCCAATACAGTTATTATACGTTGCCTCGGGGAAAGTAAACATAGCATCATGAGAAGGGACAATTTCCTCATGGCAGCCTAGGCAAAAAGACATCGTGCCTCCAATGGGATGAGGCGTTTTAGGCGCTCCACCATGACAGAGCATGCAGTTTTCGAAATAACCAAAGGTCGCCTTATGCCAATCTACTTCTCGTCTGTGGCAAATATCGCAATTGCCTTCATAGCGGCCATCAAGGCCATGGCTGACTAATATTGGTCCGGCTGCGGATAGTTCAGGCGCCAGCAGGATCACACGGACAAAAATACCAAAGACAGTCATTACTGTTAAAGAAAACAGAAAAAATTCCTTCGTCGTTTTTTCCTTTGTTGGTTTTCCCATAGTTACCTCCTGCATCTTCAATGGATAAAATATGATTCCAGCGTATAATTATTCTATCCTAAAGACAATAAACCTGCCGCCGGTGAAAATTTTGTCAGATGATTTGCATGATTAAGCTAATTTTCATTTGCAAGAGTTTACAACAAAATGTGCGCCTCATAAAAAAACGGTATATGTGAAAAAATATTACTATGAACATTAAATACAGACCCTAGGAGGTTGAAACTAGAAAATGCAAATTAGTGGTATAAATATAAAAGGTGGCAGAAAAGAGTCATTAGATATAGTTGGAGCAAGTCTACTTTGGGAGTTTCTGAAATTACGCTATGACAATATTGAGTTGACGCAGCAATTCCTTAATTTCATCCATGATGCCGAATTTAAGGTTTTGGTAAGTAAAGGACTGGCAGAAACACTGGAAAAGCAGGTTAACAGGTTTGAAAGAGAATTAAATGAATTTAAAATTCAACTGCCCATCAGGCCGCCTAAAAGTGTCAACACAGATGCAGGCAGTGAGTTGCTGGACGATATATTTTCAGACAGATTTACACAAGTGTGCAAACCGCATTCAATTTACATTCAAGAGGAATTTTCGCAATGACCTTTAATGATAGGTTGAGAACTATGTTTATTGAATTTCTTAAGGAAGAAGCAGCTATATATGACGATATGGTTAAGTATGGGAAGTCCAAAGGTTGGATTCAACCAAGTCCAATGCATATTCCGATTTAACATCGAAAATATTATCACAAATTGAGCAACGGAAACAAAAAAAATTTTAATAAGTTAACATAATATATATTATCGGACGTTTTAGACGACAACATTTAGCGCATTTTATCTGCCAACATAATTCCTCACTTAAACAATATATTCTTGCTGCCGTTTAGCTGCACTTTATCCCATTGATAAAGGCGGGTTTCAAACCCGACACAGGCTCTGCACATCCTCGTTCCTTACAAACCCATTTGTAGGGGCGGGTTTCAAACCCGCCCGAAAGGGAATCGCCTTGCGACACCTCCCACTGCTTAAGAAACTATATAATTTCCTGGTATGATACAAGAAAAAAGCTGCACGCTCTAAATGTTAGCAAGGGCGGGTTTCAAACCCGCCCCTACGGGTGAATCCCCGCAAAGTACAGTGATGAGCAACACCAACCTACCCTGAAAATTGCCACCACTCACTCTGCCCTCACCCTAACCCTCTCCCAGAGGGAGAGGGGATCTGTGTCCTAACCCAGAAGGAGAGGGGATCTGTGTCCTAACCCAGAGGGAGAGGGGATCTGTGTCCTAACCCAGAAGGAGAGGGGATCTGTGTCCTAACCCAGAGGGAGAGGGGATTGCTGATCGACTGTCTCATTAGTTATATTTTTCCAGTTTTTCCTTAATTGTTGCGCGATTTTGCATGTATCTGCCGCGTGTCGCTTTTATCCAATCTTCCAGGTGACGCTTGCGGTGGGCCGGTGTCCAGAAGGCATGCTCAAGTGCCTCCTTGGGCACGTTGATCTGATAGTCCTGATCGAGAGTCCCCTCGACCAAGCA
This sequence comes from Dethiobacter sp., assembly GCA_018333635.1. Taxonomy (GTDB): domain Bacteria; phylum Bacillota; class Dethiobacteria; order Dethiobacterales; family Dethiobacteraceae; genus GPS1B09. The sequence goes on along the minus strand of JAGXTL010000007.1, from coordinate 41,495 downwards.
AAAAGGGCATTGAATTTTATTGCCTCCCAGCAGCCTAACGGAGCGGCTGTAGCAAAACGGACACTGGTTCGGTAAAGGTTTACGGGATTCAGCTTTGCCTTGAAGGTATGAGACTAAGCCCTCTCCCAGTGTATTGACTGTCTGCATAGTTTCTTCCTGTAAAAGAATCTCTCCAGGACCAGGCGCGTACGCCTCTAGAAAATCGTAAACCGGAAAACCGTAGGAAAGGGCAAACTGGTTCATCATCTCAATGCCGATCGGATTCCAATCCGACTTGCCGGCAATAGTTATGGTAAGAGCTCCTCTCCTTTTATCGGCCAATTCATCTGCATAAAGTGACATCATCAGAGCCCGATCCATTATCTTTTTAATAATTGATGCCGGACTGAGCAGATAAATCGGCGCCACTACAATCAAGCCGTCTGCCTTCAATAATTTCTCCACCAGGATGCCCATTTGATCTTCTTCCCCGCATTTTCCGCGAAAGACACAAGCAAGACAGCCTTCACAAGCCGCGATGTTAGAAACGGCGATATTTTGTATTTCTACGGTGGCACCGGCCTGTCTTGCCCCGGCTGAAGCTTGTTTAGCCAAAATTTCACTATTCCCGGGACTGCGCCGGGAGGCAATCAATGTTAATATTTTCATCAGACAAATACCCCCTCGCTTATATCTTCGCCATGAGCAATAATTTACCTGCTCTTTGGCAGCTAAATTAGCAAGGCTAGACAGGAAATTTTAGTGCTCAACAGGAATCTCGCAGTTACAAACTATCTTCTGGAAATAGACTTACAAAAGAGAAGGCGGCGACATTTATTAAACCGCGGTTTGTCAAACGAAGTTCAGGAATCACCGGCAGGGAGAGCAGCGCCATAGTCATAAAAGGTGAGACAAGTTTACAGCCTAAGGTTCTCCAGGCTTTTGCCAAGGAGGAAACTGCTGCCGCCACTTCTTTCACCGGACGGTTAGACATTAGGCCGGCAACAGGTAAGGCAACAAGGGCCAGCACCTCTCCGGCCAAAACAGCAACCATGCCGCCGCCATGCTCGGCTAAAATATTACCGGCCATGGCCATGTCGTCGTCGTTTGTGCCTACAATTAAAAGGTTATGACTGTCGTGGGCTACAGTAGAGGCCACCGCACCGGCGGTAAGGCCAAAGCCAGTGACAAAGCCTAATGCCCCTTCGCCGCAGCCACTGTGGCGCTCAAACACTGCCACTTTAGCCAAGTCTTTGGCGGGATCTGCTGCCACAGTGCCATTTGCCGCAGGTACCGATAGTAGCAATTCTTTTGTGCCAACCTGAGCTTCTTCGATCTGAATCACTCGGAGAGTAACATTTTCCTTGCAAGCAGGTGCTTTAACCTGAAAGTCAGCTGCAACTAATGGCTTTGGCAGACGAACTGAATTCCGGACAGATTCAGGATAGCTGGAGGCAGGCAAGTTAAGCAGCAGTTTGCCTTCTTTGGCAACCGGGACACCGGCGATAAAGACCTGCTCAACCTTAACTCGCGCCAAATCAGAGAGCAGAAGCATGTCGGCATACTTCCCGGGAGCAATGCTGCCCAGTTCATGGTCAACCTTAAAATAGCGTGCGGTGTTAATAGTAGCCATTTGAATGGCACGCACTGGGTTTACTCCTTCCTGAATTGCTCGCAGAATTACGTGATTAAGATGCCCTTGCTGCAAAAGCGTATCAGGGTGGGTGTCGTCGGAACAGAGAAGACAAAAAGAAGTGTCTATGTTATGTTCAGTAATTGCTCGTATGGTTTCTTTGACGTCGTGCCAGGCTGATCCTTCCCTGAGCATGACAAACATGCCGCTGCGTACTTTTTCCAAGACATCATCTTTATGAACCGATTCATGGCAGGATGTAACTCCGGCAGCGATGTATGCCTGCAGCCCGGGACCATCAGTCGGCAGGGCATAATGGCCTGTCACCACTTTGCCGACATCTAAAGTTTCCTTAATTATGGCGTGGACGGCATGGTCGTTTGCTAAGACGCCGGGGAAATTCATCATCTCTCCCAAACCGACCACTCCCTCCCAACTCATCGCCTCTCTCACTTCGGTCGGACCAATAACTGCGCCCGTATCTTCAAGCCCTGGAGCCGCCGGGACACAGGAAGGCACAGTGGTGAACACACGCAAAGGCAGATTTTTCCCTTCTTCATGCATTAGGCGAATGCCTTCTAAGCCAAAGACATTGGCAATTTCATGGGGATCCATAAAAATAGCTGTGGTGCCATGAGGCAGAACAGCTTGAGCAAATCCCGAAACGGTTACCATGCTGCTTTCCACATGGATATGGCCGTCTAAGAAACCAGGCACAAGAATCATGTTGCCGGCATCAATCACGGTTGTTTCCGGACCAATGGTATGACAAGCATCACCTACGAGGGCAATGCGTCCAGCGACCACGGCTACGTCAATATTTGGCAAAATTTCTGCTGAATGCACGTTAACTAGTCTCGCTTTTTGAATGACCAAATCGGCATATTTTCTGCCCATGGCCACATCTACCAAATGTTGTGCAACATCGGAGAGTTTATTTCCAGAGAAGCAGCCCATTATTATAATCCCCCACGTGTTTTTTTCTCTAGTTTTTTTCATTACCTGTTTCGCATGCCCACTGGGATTCGGGGCGATTATCGAGTACATCTTGATAATAAGCGCGCAACACCTCCGCCACACTCCAGGCCTGGTAGGGACAACCACGCGGAGTATGCGGATGTTCCCCGTCGAAGATTTCTGCGATCGATGCTAAACCAAAATCAAAGAGATGGTGGAAAAAGGGAGCCAATATACGTGCTGCAATTTGTCTGGAGAGACGTGAGTAATTATGGCTCCGTCGGTAGGCAGTTATATAGGGGCCAATCAGAAAAGCCCAGGCAGTCCCCTGATGATAAGCACCGTCACGGCTAATGCGATCACCCTTGCAGCTAGGGCGGTAATCAGTTTCATACGGAGCCAGGGTGCGCAGACCAAAGGGAGTATAGAGATGTCGGCCCACCGCATTTAAAATTTGTCTTTCTTGGCGGTGAGAGAGCAGCCGATATGGCAGGCTAAGAGCAAAAAGCTGGTTGGGACGCAAACGCTCATCCCGCACCCCTCGGTAAACCACGTCTGCAAGGTAATCATGCCGCATGCACCAGAACGTCGCAGGAAACTTTTCCTGCACGCGCAGCGCCAGTTCACCATAGAGTTTGCGTGCATCATGGTCGCCAAATCTGCCTGAGAGCAGTGTCATAAAATATAGGGCATTATACCAGAGTGCGTTGACTTCCACAGCTTTGCCGGTTCGCGGCGTCACCACCCAGTCTCCCACCTTGGCGTCCATCCAAGTAAGTTGAACCCCTTTTTTGCCTGCAGTTATCAGTCCGTCGGCATCCATAACGATCCCGAAGTCGGTACCGATGCTGTAACTGTGAATGATCTTTTTTAGAATAGGATAGATTTCTTCCCGAATAAAGTCCAGATCGCCGCTGTAATCTAAGTATGCTTTAATCGCCTGAAAATACCAGAGTGAAGCATCTACCGTGTTATAGTGAGGTGCGGAACCATCTGCAGGAATAAAATTTGGCATTAAGCCGTTTTGTTCAAGACGAGCGAATTTAGCGAGGATCTTTTTTGCTTCCGTTAAGCGACCGGTGACCAGCAAAAGACCAGGCAGAGCAATAAAGGTATCCCGCCCCCACTCTTCAAACCAGGGATAGCCGGCGATAATGGCCGGCTCCTCATCTTTATGAATCACAAACTTATCTGTGGCCCGTGCCAGTTCACGACAGAGTGGGTTTTTACTTGTCATGCGGGAGAGAATTATTTTTTGTCTGACCAATTCTTCCTGATAAAATCGTTTATAGTCAGAAGCCTGAGAACCGGAGAGTGATGCGCAAACGGCAAATTCACCTCCCGCAGGTAATTCTGTTTCCCAGAATCCGGGAATAAAATGATGCTCCAAATATTCCTCATCTCTCTCCTTTTCATGAGAATAATACATATTATAGTACCAGGCGTACATCTCATGAAAAGTACCGCTTGTGCATGAAAGTGTAACAAGAGAACCCTGAGGGGACTTGATTTGCACAGCACTCCCGTTGATCTCTTTCTCAAAGGGCCAAGCCGGGGTATTGTTAACAGTATGGTGAGAACGATCATTTACCAGCGGATACAAGCGAAGCTTACAAATGCGGTTTGCCTCCACTCGGTAACGGATGACTGTTGTGGCTTCCCCACTAACCATGAACACTTCTTTGATTAGATAGATGTCCTCTATACGGTAAACAAAGGTGGGGATGGGCGCACTGAAGAACTCAACCAGATGAATATGGCCGGTTTGGTATTGGTCATGCGCTAGTTGATTGGAAGCCAAGAAGTAGGTGTGTCCATCCACCGTTAACTCTTCGTGAATCTTCGAGAGAAAAAGGCGTCTTTCTCCTCCCTCCAAGGGACTTGAAATTAACAAACCATGATAACGGCGTGTATTGGAGCCAGCAATGGTGCCGCTGGCGTAGCCTCCGTTCCCGTTTGTCAACAACCATTCTTTTTCGGTTGCTTTATCCCAATCTGAAACTATATTTGGTCCAAAACGCAAAGAACTATCCCTCCCTTATCCTCTCTGCTTCAGTCAAGAGGCAGAGCATGCCAGTCACCCCGGCTTCTACGCCTAAAATAGCTTGCTTCAGCGTGACTGAAGCAGCCGCCGGGGGTATCGCAAAATTTTGGATCGCCTTTTCCAGGGGAACAAAAAGATCCTCTCCCGCCGCGGAGACACCGCCACCAATAACCACAATTTCAGGATTCAACATGTTCACCAGATTAACGAGCGCGATGCCGAGATAATAAATGGCTGCAGAGATAATCTCCTGCGCAGGTTTGTCTCCATCTCGGGCAGCACGAAAAACAGTGGCAGTATTCACCGTTCCCCCCTGCTGTCGAGACAGTTCCCGCAACAGGGTTGCTTTTCCGCTTTGCAACACTTCATTAGCTGCACGGGCTATGGCAGTACCTGATGCCACCGTCTCCAAGCAGCCGCGGCGCCCACAGCCGCACAGGAATCCATCAGGCTTAACGACCATATGGCCTGCTTCACCGGCAAAGCCCCGAGTGCCGCGGTAAATTTGACCACCCAATACCAAGCCTGCACCAATCCCCGTGCTGACAGTAATATAGAGAACATCTTGACTGCCCGCTGCTGCACCACAGCGTGCTTCGCCAATGGCGGCGGCGTTTGCATCATTTTCCGCCAGTACAGGTACGCGTAATTTTTCAGATAACCGTTCTTCCATTCTGATCTGATCCAAGCCGGGAATATTTGGTGAATGAATCAGCACCCGCCTTTGCCAGTCGAAAAATCCTGCCAGACAAACGCCGACAGCGCTAAGGCGATCCGACCCGGCTCCAGCCTGTGCCAATACCTCTCTGACGGAAATTGCCATCTGCTCCAAAATTCCCTCGGGCCCTTGATCCAGCTGTGTGTCGTAGCGAACACTGCTCAAAATGCGCCCGCAATTTTCAGCCAATACCGCATAGATTTTGGTGCCGCCAAGATCTACGGCGGCATAAAGTTTTTCCTGCATCACTATTACTCCATTCTTCTGATTTACCAATGGCAGGTTATAGAAGTTAATTCTTTATATTTTTCCAGATAAGCACAGACGGTAGCAACATAAGTGGCGTGTGACCAAGTGAGCGGCGCAACAGAAAGCGCTTCCCCACTGTAGGGGTGAAGTTGCTCCGGCAGCACTCCGCTAAATAAGGAAGAACGATCGGCCCACAGCAGCAATTCTACCGCCCGTGACAGTTCATCCGGTTTTATAGCCCTCGCAATATACCACTGAGCCAGCCACAAGGTACAGATTATCCACGGGTTCCCTGGAACAGTATTAATGTCTTTAGTTTTCTGGAAATAGTAGTCATCAGTATAGCGAGCAATGCCACCCACATCAGTTTTCACCCAAAGCCCTTCTTCAATGGCTTGCATGGTGCGCACAATCCTTTCGTCATCTGCCGGCAACACATCGAATGCAAAAAGGGCCCAAAGCGAACTTTCCAGCGTAGTATCTTTCTCATAACTGCCGTCCGCCTTAACAAGGTATCCGCGAATAAATCGCCCCAGCTCTTGATCATAAAGATGTTCCAAGATCGCCTGGTGAAGTTTCTGGGCCGCCTCCTGATAAACATGCTGTTTTTCATCCTCTCCGAGGACTTCAGCAAAATGGGCAGCCGCCTTCAGCGCCGCATATACGGTGGCGGCAGTATAAGTAAAGATTCCGCGCCGTTCCTCCCAGAGGTCGTAACTGGGCTTAGGCAGATTGAAAATATCTTCGATATAATTGATCATGAAATCGGCAGCCGGTTTAACATATCCCCGGTAACAAAATTGAATAAAATTAAGGTCACGGTGCCGCTTATAATATTCCCAGAGCGCGCAGATTACAAGCGCGGTTTCATCTTCCTGAATTGGTATCTGCGAACGGCCGTGCTCTATCCAAGCGTGCCAAGAGGAGCCTACCGAACCGTCCGGGTTATATTTATGCAACAAGAATCCCTTATCTGTGAGGGAGTTTTCGCAAAAATAGAAGAACTGAATTACCATCTCATGATAACCGGCCTGGATGATGGCCATGGCTACGAGAGCGCCGTCACGAGGCCACATATAGCTGTAGTGGTCTCGATTGTAATGCAGAATTTCCGAATCATTAGCGGCAATAATCGCTCCCATATTGCGGTCTATCTGGGTGCGGAGAATGAGGAGGCTGCGTTTATATTGATCGACCACATTTTGAGGCAAGTTGAGAAATGCGGTTTCCTGTTTGTTAACCCATTTCTGCCAGAATTTCTCAATTCTGTCTAACAACCGCGCAGGTGAACGGTCTACAACATAATCGTTGAGCTGACGCACTTCCTGATAGTTTTTGCCCACTACCAGCCAGTAGTATAACGTCTTTTCCTCTCCAGCCTCTAGGAACATGCGAAAAGAAATGGTGCTGTCTACAGAACCTTGAGCAATGGGATTATTGGCCAAGCTACCGTCCTCCGCATCTCGCCAAGTCCCTTCCGAGCCGCCGAAACGCTTCACTCCAGTAGTATATTCAAAAATTCGTTCACCGTGAGCTCGACCGTTTACTAAGAAATATCTGTTGCGCTTATAATGGTACACTGCCGAAATTTCCGGATTAAAGACGGCCGTGTCGCCTACTTCACTTTCGTCGATAGAAAAGTCATTTGCAAAAAAGATTCGTACTTCGCGGCGCCGTGTCGCCGTATTTTTCACTTTCATGCGTTTGAGATATATATTGTCTGTAAAATGTACGGCATCGTTAATCAAGAGCTCAAGCTCCAACTCTCTGTGGGTAGCTTTTATATCGCTAACCAGTGTTTCCTGCTTATAGCCGCTGATTTTTTCCCAAGCTGAAGAATAACACCATGAGAAGTGACCCTCAGTCCAGATGCCAAATGTACAAAAATGTCCGCCTACGTGGTTTAACTGGCCGACATAGGGAAAATATAGATCACGGATGCTTAATGATGCATCCATATTTACTAGCAATTGACCGTTCCCGAAGACAAGCGGTCTTGGCATTCATCTGCCTCCTTATTCTGCTTTCAGAGCTGGTTGTGCTTCCTCCCAGAGCTGTTTGTAGATTTGATTCGTCTGCTTAGCCAGCGCTTGCCAGGAATATGCTGTATCCGCTCTTTCTTTGCCCTGTCGCCCCAACCGCTCTCGCAGCAGAGGATCAGCCAGCAAAGTGTTGATTGCAGCAGATAAAGCCAGATGGTTTCCCGGTGGGAATTTTAAGCCATCGCTGCCGTGGCGAACCACTTCCCCCAATCCCCCTACATCAGAGACAATTAGCGGGGCTGCTGCCGCCATAGCCTCAAGTGCCACAATACCAAAAGGCTCATACAAGCTTGGCAGTACTGTTATATCGGCGGTGGCCAACAGCCGGTTTCGTTCTTCGTCAGTCACAAAGCCGGTAAACAGCACCTTGTCGGCAACATCATGCTCAGTTGCCAGTCTTCTCAGTAATTCCAGCATCGGCCCTTTACCGCTAATCACCGTTTTAGTGTTTGGGAAAACAGGCAAGACGGAAATCAACGCCCGCATGAGCACTTCGACTCCTTTTTCCCGTACTAGGCGACCGACAAAATAAATGATCGCCTCTTTATCATCGGCGTATTTGCGCCGTTCTTCACCCTGTAGCCGTCTTGCCACCACCTTTTCCGGCATTACGCCGTTTTGAATAACCGAAATCTTGCTCAAAGGCACAGAGAAAAGCCGGGAAACTTCATGAGCCATGAAATTGCTGCAGCAAATAAGCTGGTCTGCACCTTCCGCCAGTTTCTGCTCCTGCGCATGAATTTTTCTTTGCAAATCAGTAAATAGGCCCCCGTTGCGGCCAAATTCGGTCGAATGTATAGTGACAACCAGAGGGAGTTGTAAGTAGCGCTTCAGTTCAAGTGCTGAGGCTCCTACCAGCCAGTCATGGGCATGAAGAATCATAGTATTGTTGGCGGAAACAATTTGCTGTGCCAAATTAAAAAATAATAAATTCAACTGCATTACCCAGTCGTAAAAATCTATCTCTTCCCCAGCCTTCTGGTAAGGGGCCAGTCGATATACATATACACCGCCACTTTGCTCATACGGGGCAGTAGTGCCAGTCCGAGACGTCAAGACAGCAACCGGCTGCCCTTGTTTCGCAAGCGTCTGGCTCAGGTCTTCCACATGCCTAGCCAGCCCCCCCATTATTTCCGGCGGGTACTCCCAGGAAAGCATTAATACTGTAGGTTCAGCCTCTCGACAGGTTAAAACGGAAAACTGTTCTGGAGCAAAAGACTGCGGCTTCAAAACAGGAAACAAATCTGACCCGGTAATCTCCATTGCCGTCAGTTCCGCGCCGCAATTCTGCCCATTTGAGATCATTGTATCTAAGCGACTAAAATTTTCGAGATGCGCCAGAACCCTTTGCGTGGCATATTGGTGAGTTGTGCCGGCATTGAGCATAAAAGCCCAGTCTGAGCTTTGCGCTAAGAAAAGTTCCCTTGTCATCTGGTTAAGGAGTAACTTTTTCTCCGCATCAGGCTTGGGGAGTGCGGCAGCATGACGAATCAAACATTTTTCCGCCTGATGGTAACGCGGATAAAGCCAGTCATTTTTCGGGTTTAACCAAACTTTGCTGTACCCTCCTTCTCCCCAACTGGAATGAAATAGCTCAGCTGTATTTTGACAACCGTAGGCATCAAGATAGCGGGAAGGGGTGGAAAGTGTGTACACATCAGAGTACTCAGCAGCTTTGCGAAGCAACGACTCGAGAAAATCAGGACCCTCAAACCACCAATGGCCGAAAAGCTCGGCATCGTATGGCGCAGTCACCACCGGAATAACGGCCTGCCTGGCAGCCAAATATTCAATTTGCCGCTCACGGTTAAAATGAAAGTTGCCGGCATGTTCTTGCGCCCTCTCTAACGCCAGCCAAGGATCATATGGCTCTTTAGAGAGGTTATTACCTGTCACACGCCAATACTTTAATCCTGTACCTATGCGAACCGGATAAGGCAAAAAACGCTGGAGATAGGCTTCATCCAAGTCAAATCCTATGTCGCGGTAGTATTCTCTGTAATCTGGGTTACCGGGGTATCCGGACTGGATGCTCCACACCTGAGACGATGTCTCTGGATCACGGGCAAAAATAGCGACGCCGGCCGGTGTACGCACAGGAGCGTAAACATTGTTCTGCGGTGGAGGCCAGGCGTTTTTCAAGCCGTGGGTATCAACAAAGGTAAACTCAACCTTGTTTTCGGCCAAGATCTTATCTAGCCCAGGGAAATAGCCGCATTCCGGCAGCCATATCCCCCGTGGGCTATAACCAAAGCGAGCAGCAAAGGCATCCAGACCCACCTGAATCTGTGCGTTTACCAATTCATTTGTTTGCATCAGCGGCAAATAGCCGTGAGTCGCACAGGTAGTAATCAATTCAAGTTTTCCATTTTTTGCTAAAGATGCGAAGCCAGCTGTAATATTGCTATGGTAGCGTTCAAGATAAATCTGGTGCAGAACGCAGAGACGTTCTCTATAGTAGCATGCCAAGCGGTGGAACAGCTCCTGTCCTCTAGTACGGCTTACTTCGCTTTCTGCCAATCTAATCAAACGCTGCAAATAGTCCTCGTAGCGTCTCGCTAGCACCGGGTGTTCCAACATTGCTAAGAGTGTGGGCGAAAGTGAAAGAGTAAGAGCATAAGGTACCTTTTCTTGCTCTAAGCGCTCCAACATAATCAGCAGAGGCAGATAAGAGTCGGTCATTGCCTCAAAAAACCAGCGCTCTTCCAAATGGTGTTCTTCTCTCGCGGAGTAGACAAAGGGCAAATGGGCATGCAAAACAAGATTTAAGTGACCTTTTGCCATGCTACTCACCTCGCGTGCATTGTAGATTTGTGGGAGAATAGGCAAAAGGAAGAGCGGGCGGGGTAATCCCGGGAGATGTGGTTATGCTGTTAATCTTCTCTTCTACCCTGCCGGCAGGCGGCAAAAAAGCTGAGACAGAACGAAGCAACGTAAAAAAGCTGCCATGATAAGCAACGGCAAGTTCCATAAAATAAACACTGTAAGGTTTTTTGCCTGTAAAATAATGCGAACCGTTAGTTAAGTGAGTAGTTATAAAGCGGCTCTCCACTTCCTCGGAACCGTTTTCTCCCTCCCTCATCAGGCGGAGCCAAAGTCCTGTAAATTCCTCATGTAGCGCTGCGCGGGCTAAATCCAGAAATTCCTGTGTAATTTCCCAATAAACAAATAGGGATGTTGATGTTTGCACCATAAGGTGCAACCTGCTTTCAGCGCTTATTTGGTTCTTAGACATGGTCAAGACCCCTTTGCCTGAATTTTCATTAATACTAAAGTTCGATAAATTTTCTGTAATTTCCTTCCCTCCTTTGACAAATTGGCGAATTGCAATTCTTTATTAATAATCACTAAAGACGAATCCGTAAAAAATATTTGACATTTCCACCATTTTTGTTATGATTAGCGGAAGTGTTTTATTTCCAAAATAATTTCAGCTGGGGAGGAATCTATAATGAGCGAAAAAGTGATGATTTTTGACTCTACACTACGTGACGGTGAGCAGACGCCCGGGGCACGTCTTAACCTAGAGGAAAAATTAAAAATTGCCAAGCAGTTGGCAAAATTAAATGTAGATATTATAGAGTGTGGTTTTCCAGTCTCTTCCCCAGGTGAGTTTATGGCTGTGCAAACTATTGCAAAAGAAGTAAAGGGTCCAATTATTACTGCCTTAGCCAGGACAGTTCAGGCGGATATAGACGCTGTCTGGGAAGCTATTAAATACGCCGAGCGGCCACGGATTCACACCTTCCTCGCTTCCTCTGAAATTCATATGAGAGATAAACTGCGTAAAGACCCAGAAGTTTTACTGGAAATGGCTGTGGCAGCAGTAAAATACGCGAAAAAATATACCCAGGACGTCCAATATTCGCTGGAAGACGCCACCCGCAGCGAGTTAGGCTATATGTGTCGTGTCATTGAAGCTGTTATTAAAGCCGGCGCCACCGTAATCAATATTCCGGACACGGTGGGTTACGCAGTCCCAGAGCAGTATGGTCAATTGATCAGCGAACTTATCAGGCGTGTGCCAAATATTGATAAAGCCACAATCAGCGTTCACTGCCATGATGATTTAGGTTTAGCAGTGGCCAATTCGCTGGTTGCCGTGCAAAACGGTGCGCGCCAAGTGGAATGCAATATTAACGGGATCGGCGAACGGGCCGGTAATGCTGCCCTGGAAGAAATAGTGGTGGGACTGCTCGTGCGGCAGGACTATTTCAGCCGCTTTCATACTGAAGTCAACCATAAGGAAATCTACAAAACGAGCCGGTTGGTTTCCAGCCTTACAGGCATTCCTGTGCCAGTAAACAAGGCTATAATTGGCATGAACGCCTTTGCTCACTCCTCTGGGATTCATCAAGACGGAATTCTGAAAAATATGTCCACCTATGAGATTATCAGCGCCGACCTGATTGGCGGAAAAGCGGCACAGATGGTTCTCACGGCGCGCTCCGGCCGACATGCTGTTCGCCACGAGTTACAGGAAATGGGTTTTTGTTTAAATGAGAGCGAGTTTGAAGAATTTTTCAGCGAATTCTTGATTTTAGGCGACAAGAAAAAAGAAGTCTTCCGTGAAGACTTAGAAGCTTTAATGGCAGACCGTTTGGCCTATACGGCCCCTACCTACACCCTGGAATATCTGCAGACTGTCAGCGGCTCAAAGAGTATCCCTGCCGCTGTCATCAAGTTAAAGAAAGGTGAGCAGATATTTGTAGAAACAGATTGCGGTGCCGGTCCTATTGATGCAGCCTATAATGCTATTGATAAGATTACCGGCATCAGCCCACGTCTGGAAACCTACAATCTACGCGGCGTAACAGAAGGTCGCGACGCTCTGGGTGAAGTTTCGATTATGATAAAATACCAGGACAAGACGATTGTCGGTCGCGGTACTTCCACTGATATAATTGAAGCTTCAATAAAAGCTTATCTAAACGGAATCAATAAACTGCTCTCCTTGACGAAATTAAACGGCTTCAACATTTCTCCGCAAAAAAAGGAATAAGCTAAAATTATACCTCTTCCGTCTCTAAAATCTTTAAGGCAGAACTATTTCCTGACCCGGATAGATAAGCACGCCGGTTAGCTCGTTTTTTTCTAAAACTTCATCCAAGTAATCCCGAACATCCATGCCGCAAGGGGCATGGATGTTCGCTAACGTCCACAGTGTATCGCCGCTGTCAACAACCACCTTTACAGGCTGGCTTACTTCGCTTTCAGCAGGACTGCCTGACAGAACGATCCCACCCGCTATCAACAACCAGGATGCAAATGCCAGTGAGAAGCGCCATATTTTTCGGATATGTTTCTCCTTCTTCTTGCGACGAGAAGCAAAAGCTGCGTAAGTTTTAATAGCAGTCACCCCCAAACATACGTTTGCTTATAATCTAACACAAACATATGTACGTGTCAAGAAGAAAGTCAATCGGTTTGAAACAGCAGCAATTTTAACGCAAACCGGCTTATAGCCGCTTGCCTCCTTAACAGCATTAATGAGTAGGCGCGGGTCCTTTATGGAATAAATATCATGGGTGTAATTGCTCATTAGAACCAAAAGTATTTAATTATGCTCATGCTCAAAAGCCGCAGCCAGCAAATCCTTGGTATAACAACAACAGGGTCGAGTGAAAATGCGTTGTGTAGAACCCTGTTCCAATATTGATCCGTGCCGCATCACCATGATACGGTCTGCTACCTTGCGTGCCAAGTCTAAGGAATGGGTAATAAAAAGCATGGCAAACCCCTCCAAGTTTTGCAGGCCTTTTAAAAGGCGCAATATGTTGGCCTGAGAGGATGGGTCAAGCATGGAAGTTATCTCATCAGCCAGCAACAAGGCTGGCTTCATAACGAGAGCCCTGGCTATGGCAAGGCGCTGCCGTTGTCCGCCGCTTAGCTCATAGCAATAACGGTTCAAGAATAGTTCATCAAAAGGGAGCTGTACCCGAGTCAAGGCCTCAATGATTCTGCGCTCCCGTTCTTGCTCGCTTCCCACCTTGTTGATCTCCAGAGGTTCTCGCAGTGTCTGACCCACTTTAAAGCGATGACTGATTGAAGAAAAAGGATCCTGCATCACCAGTTGGACTCCTTTTTCCCGGCGGGTTAGTTCGCCGTTAAGAGGCTTTCCCTGGAAGGTAATTTGTCCTGCGGAAGGTTTAATAATCCTTCCCAGAATCTGAGCCAAGGTTGATTTGCCTGACCCCGTTTCTCCTAATAGCCCAAGAACCTCACCATGCCTGATTTCTAGATCAATGCTATTTACAGCTTGAATCGTTTTGTTATGCAAACGGTATGCCTTGCTTACCCCTTTTACTTCCAGCAAAGTCATAATCCCGCCTTGACTGCAAGCAACCTTCCGGCCACCTGAAAGTAGTTGTAGTACTGGGATCTCGCTTCTGCATTGTTCCAGAGATTGGACGCAGCGGGGAGCAAAAGCACAACCCGCTGCATTGCCGCCGTCCGGCTCACCGGGAATTCCCCATAGATCCCGGAAAGCAAAAAAGTTAGGGGAAGCATTAATCAAACCACGCGTATAGGGGTGCAGGGGATCTTCTAAAAGGATTTCCGTCTTCCCCGCCTCCACGATCCTACCTCCATAAAGCACCAGCAGGTGCCGCGTCAGGCGGGCGACGCAGGCTAAGTCGTGGGAGATCAGCACCATGGCAAAACCATATTCCTTTTGCAGGCGTTCCAGCAATTCAATGATCTCCCTGCGAGCAATTGGATCAAGAGAGGTAGTTGGTTCATCTACCAGTAACAGTTCGGGACGGCAAGCAAGAGCCATGGCCAACAGCACCCGCTGGCGCATACCCCCGGAAAGTTGATGTGGAAATGCGGTTTTCCAGTCACGTTCCAGACCAACCAGATCAAGCAATTCGTTTATCTTATTCTCCAGTTCCAGTTTTTTTAAGCCCAGGTGTTTTACCAGCGGCTCGCCCACCTGCTCCTGCACGTTTAATACCGGGTTTAGAATCTCCAAGGAATTTTGAAAAACCATGGCTATGCGTTTCCAGCGATAGGCTTTACGTTTGGTTTCGTCAAGAGAGAGCAATTCCGAACCGTCATAAATGACTTTTCCAGCCACACTAGTTTTATTATCAAGCAAGCCCATGAGGCCTAGAGCTAAGGTCGTCTTACCGCTTCCTGATTCACCGATGATGCCAAGCGTTTCCCCTGGGGCAAGGGAGAAGGAAATATCCGCCAGAGCTTGCACTGGCTGACTGGCGGAGTGGTATTTTACGTGCAAACTGTCCACTTCGAGTGCTGGCATTGGAATAACCTCCCGATTTTATAAGCCTTTTGCCATCCGGGGATCGGCAATACGTTCCAGATCCCGACCCAAAAAGGCCAGGGAAATAACGAGCAGGGTTAGAAACAGCCAAGGGTAAAATAGCCACCATTGCCAAAAAGGGGTGAAGTAAATGCCGCTGAAATTTAAAGCGTGGTTAATGATCAGTCCCCAGCTGCGGGAGGTAGGATCCCCCAATCCCAGGAAAGCAAGGCTTGACTCGGCAACAATAGCCATGCTGGCTAAGCGGATCATACTGACTGCAACTATGGGGAAAAGCTCAGGCAAGAGGTGTCTGAAAATAATATAGAGATCACTGCCGCCATAAACACGAGCCATTTTAATATATCCCTGTTCTTTTAAAGACAGTACCTGTGCGCGCATAATACGGGCCGGGTGCGACCAGGAGAACAGGACGAGAACAAGAATTATATTACGTATGTTGGAACCCATAAATGCAGCTAACACGATCATGACCGGCAAGCTGGGCATGACGAGCATGATATCGATCAAGCGCATGAGCAGACGGTCAATAACTCCGCCCCGGTAAGCGGCAAAAGTACCAACAATTCCCCCACCAGCACCGGCCATCAGCGCGGTTCCCAACCCCACAATCAAGCTTACCCGTGCCCCGTAACAGATCTGCGCCCAGAGGTCCACCCCTAGCTCGTCGGTGCCAAGTAAATGCGCTTTTCCCGGAGGCGCGAGCGGTGGTCCCGAAGAAACATTGTGAGGGTGCCAGGTTAAATGGGAAGCGGCCAATGCCATGAAGATCAGCAGCAAAAGAATAAGCAGACCAATCCGACCAAAATTTGTCATTTCTTGCCAGATTTTCTTAACACTTTTCAGCCTAGGCAGAGACAAGTTACAACCTCCCGATAGTATAAATATAATCTTTTACTACTCAACAACCTTTATAATTGATATTTGAGTCAGCCAGCCATCTTTTTAAATTTCTCTTATCCGCGGATCCAGGAACCGGTAGAGCAAGTCAGCCAGCAGGTTAGCCGTTAGCACGCTGAAAGCCAGCACCAGAAATATGCCTTGCAGCAGGGGATAATCACGCACAAATACCGCTTCCTGCATTAGTCTGCCCAGCCCAGGGTAAGCGAAAATATTTTCCACCAGTACTACGCCACCCACCATACCCCCCAGCTGCATAGTCACCCGGGTTACTAAGGGAAGCATGGCGTTTTTGAGCGCATGACGGTAACGGATACGCCCCTCACTGAGGCCTTTAGCGCGGGCAGTGCGCATGTAATCTTTAGCCAGGATAGTGGTAAGGCTATTGCGAACCAGCAGATAGATTCCTCCTGCACGGGTAAGGGAAAGGGCAATTACGGGAAGCATGGCATGGTGAAGTATATCTTTTGTCAATGCAAAGCCTGTATATCCGGAAAAAGGGGTAATTGCCCCGGAAAGAGGAAATAGCCCCAAACCGGCTGCAAAGACGATTAACAACATAATCCCAAGCAAGAAAACAGGAATTTCTGAGAATATGACAATAAGTAAATAAGTAACTTTATCCTGCCAAGCTTCCCGGCGCCAGGCGGAAAAACTGCCCAGAAAAATTCCGAGGAGTAAACTGAAAAAGGTGGCAGCAGTGACCATCAACAAAGTCCAGGGAATACGCGATAGGATAATCGCGGCAACATCAGCCTTATAATAATAGCTGAAACCAAGATCGCCCCTGAGCAAACCTGACAGATAGCGGAAATACTGTTCAGACATTGGACGGTCCAGCCCATAATGTGCAATGAAATATTCCCGCTGCTCTGCCGTAAAAGTTACGAACTCCAGCCCAGCCTCTCCGGAGAGGTGCAAAAATGGATCTCCAGGCATGAGGCGGGGCAAAAAAAAGTTTATAGTCAGAATGATCATTAAAGTAATAAAGTATTCAAAAATAGTCAAGCCTTTTTTCTCCATTACTCTTAATTACTGCCTTTCCGGTCGCTAAATATTTCCCCAGCCCCGATCATACTTCTCGGCGCAGGGGATACAGGCCGGTTTGCCGCTTTTGAGGCGGGCACGCGGCTCCATGACCTTTTCGTCACAGCAGGAACAAGTTACGGAAGGGAATATGCGCGCCTTTTGTGGCAAGTCATAGTCAATCTCTGCAACTTTGCAGACCTCTTCCAGAGGTCGAGTAAGATAATCCTTAAGCAGCTCGTCGTTTATCTTCTGAAAAAGGTCTTTCTCTTCTGCAGAAGCGTCACCGGCTAAAACTTTTTGACGCAGCGCCGGCAGTGCTTCATGTTTTTCCCCGGCATGGCTTATTATTGTAATGCGTATCGCTTTATTCAGATCGCGCAGGGCAAAAGTATAGGCTTGCTTGCCGAAATCACGCAGGATCATATTTCCTTTCCCCACGGTGCAGCCGGTAATCACCTGGATAGCGTCTACGGCGCAACTGTCGTTTTCCACAATGGCAACCATTTCTTCATCCTCAGCCCGCTTCTGCCCAAAGGCCCGAAGCGCCGCCTCGGCAACCCTGTAGCCCAAAGCCAGCCCTATGCAAGCGTGCCCGTGAAAATCCACGGATTTTTCCCATTGTGTTTTTTTTATACACATTTTTAGACCTCCCGCTTGAAGTGTATTGAACTAATAGGAGCAAACTAAAACTATTACCGTTCAAGGAAAGAGAGTTTGCTGTGGGAGAGGAAATGGTGGTCGAACATATAGATCCAGCCATCGTACTTGCCGGGTCGATAAACACTATAGCCAGTGGTATAGTAAAGGGGAATTTCGGGAACATCCTGCGCCAGTTCCTGTTGCAGCTCGAAAATCAACTCCCTGCGCTTATTTTCAACAACTTCAGCAAATTGACGTCGTCCCAACTCGTTTACCAGAGGATTATTGTAGCCGGGAGTGCCGCTAAACCAGTCGCGCTTTTCACCGGCAAAGCGGGTACGCAAGTAGTCCGCATCGCCCCCCCAGCCCCCGTGACCAACCAAGGCAAGTTCATACTGTCCTTCACGAATCCGGGCATCACGAGACTTCATATCTACCGACTCCACATTTAGCTGGATACCTGTTTCAGCCAGTTGTTCTTTTAAGAGCTCGCCGATTCTAACCTCCCGATCCTGGCCTACCAGCAAAGTAAAGGATAAATTTGCTTGCTTTAACTGCTCCAACAAATCCTTGGCACGTTCAATGTTATGTTCATATTTTGGAACAGCGGGGTTATACCAAACGTGTTGCGGAGGAAGTATGCCAGGATTTCCTTGAATGGCCGCTCCCCGAGCAATTTTTTCTACCAGCTCCTGACGATTTATTGCATAGGCCATTGCTTGGCGCAAGGCCTTGTTTTGAAACAGTTTGTTTCTTTCGAAATTAAATCTCAGTCGGAAGCCCCAGAAACCGGGATTTTCCCTGATGGAAAATTCCGGATTGTTCTGGAAGCGGTGCAGCAGATCCGGAGACAAATCTTCTATCAGATCAATTTCTCCCTTTTCAAAAGCCAGGACAGGATCGCTAACGGGGACAAACTCTATTACATCCACCCTTTGCCGGGGACCCCAGAAAGCGTCGAAGTCCTCAAAGCGATATTTGCCGTGTTCCTTGCTGTAGTCTATCAGGCGGTAAGGACCGCTGCCAATTACCGCTTCCGGTGCGAGAAATTCCCGGGGATTGTCCACCCGCTCCCAGATATGCCGGGGGATAATACGGGCCGACCCTACAGCCGGCAGAAAAGTGGCATTCGGAGCAGCAGTGACAAAGCGTACTTGGTATCTTGAAACTGCGCTAACTTCAAGCACATGTTTCTCATCGAGGAGTATCCCGCCAAAAAATATGGAAACCGGAGGGTGTTCTCGATAATAGTTCACGGAAAAAACCACATCATCTGCGGTCAGATCTTTGCCGTCATGCCATTTAACGCCCTGCCGCAGGTTAAAGAGGTAAGTCTTGCCATCTTCGCTTACCTCCCAGCTCTCCGCCAGCCAGGGAATATAACCATCTTCCGCCCTTTCCAGCAGCGAGTCGAAAATGAGCTGCATTTTAAAGATGCCGGGGCCCCTTGGATAATGGGTAAAGGGAGACGGGTATCCCCAGTCGCCTCCTTCCAGACTAATAGTCAGCGCTTCTCGCGGTATTTCTTTTGCCGCTGGTAATGCGTCAGGACCGGAGGCCGGTGCACCACCGCCACATCCACCAATTGCAATAAGCGGCAACATCAGCAAGATTAATAACAGACTCAGAAGACCTTTTTGCTTAAAATAAGACCTGGAAATCATTCTACTATTTCTCCCCCCTCGTATGATTTAATGCGTGTTACAAATTGAATTTTTATAACACGCAGATTAATTCAACATATCTTCTGTGTTTCCTGCTAAATATTGAGATTAAACACATTAAAATTAATTTTGATGCTTATTTCTGATTATATATTAAACACGAACGAATGTTTGATTTTTTTGTAGGTTATGGTATAATTCAGCTAAAAGGGTGGTGTTGCCGTTTGGACGACCTGACAACAAGACAACTGCAAATCCTCAATTACATCCGCCGCGAGGTAAGAACAAAAAATTATCCGCCTTCTGTTCGGGAAATTGGCGAAGCGGTAGGTTTGTCTTCCAGTTCGACTGTCCATGCTCATCTGGCGAAACTGGAGGAAAAAGGGTTCATCCGCCGGGATCCGACTAAGCCGCGAGCCATCGAACTGCTCGATTATCTTTCTGCTTCTCCGTTTATCGAGGATATTGTCAACGTTCCTATCGTTGGTCATGTAACTGCGGGCGAACCGCTACTGGCAGAGCAAAATATTGAGGACTATTTTCCTCTGCCCAAGATGTTGGTGCATCAGGACACAGTGTTTCTTCTTAGAGTGCGAGGCGATAGTATGATCAATGCCGCTATCACGGACGGAGACTTAGTAATAGTGCGACAACAAGCAGATGCCCAAAATGGTGAAATTGTGGTGGCTATGCTGGAGGGTGAAGCTACGGTAAAACGCTACTTTAAGGAAAAAGACCATATCCGCCTGCAACCTGAGAACGACTTCTATGAACCGATTTCTTCCCCACATATTGTTGTATTAGGTAAAGTTATCGGTGTTTTCCGTTATATTCATTAACATTCCCACGCCACAAAACTTTGACATTAAGGACCAAGATAATTTCATAGCAAAAGCAAGAATGCCGGCTGCAGCCGGCAT
The DNA here is from genome assembly GCA_018333635.1 of Dethiobacter sp. Lineage (GTDB taxonomy): Bacteria > Bacillota > Dethiobacteria > Dethiobacterales > Dethiobacteraceae > GPS1B09. The sequence goes on along the minus strand of JAGXTL010000007.1, from coordinate 21,436 downwards.
TCTTGTTTCTAAAATAAAAGCAAAAACTAACTTGGGACAAGGGGACAGGTGATTTGTCCCAAAAATATCGTGACTTCCTTCTTTGTGTTAAAAAGGAAAAAACAGAGTCAGAATGAATACTGTAATCAGAGCAATGAAAATCTGCAGGGGTACCCCTACTCGGACAAAGTCAAAAAAAGTATAATTCCCTGCTGCCATAACCATGGCGTTTGGAGGAGTAGCCACAGGAGTGGCAAAGGCCATGGTTGCCGAATAAGCAACTGCCATGACCATGGGGACAGGGCTCACCCCCATCTGCTGAGCTGTTAAAATGGCTACGGGAAATAATAAGACGGCTGTAGCCGTATTGCTGATAAACTGGCTGAGCAGAGATGTAATTGCATAAAGTCCCCCTAGCACCACCATTGGGCCAAAAGCCCCCAAAACAGAAATTAACCCTTCAGACAGAAACTTCACCCCTCCTGTTTTTTCTAATGCGGTAGCCATTGGCAGCATGCTGGCAATCAGCACTACTGTTTGCCAGTTCACCGACCGGTAAGCTTGGTCCGCATGTCTGATGGAACCAGACAATAGCATTAGTAATGCGGCGAAGATCACTGTAGTGACTGCAGGCAGCCACTCTAGCACCAGCATCACCAGCATCGACAAAAGGATAAGTCCGGCGATAGCAGCCCGCATCGGCTGATTCTGTTTAGCAGGCTCTACTGCATGCTTTAGCACAACCATATCATTTTTCTCTTGAGCCAAAAGATCAATATCCTCCCACTTTCCATGAACCAGCATCGCGTCGCCATAAGCAAGCTCAGCATCTGGTGACGGGCGTTTTGAGCCTTTGTATTGACGCTTAAGCGCCAAAATAGTCAACCCATACTTTTCTCGAAAATGAATATCTTCTATAGAAGTATTGATTAAACGAGAATTGGGGGTCAAAATCACTTCAGCCATTTTAGATTCTTCAGGTCGATATTCCTTTGATAATGTGGCCTGAACTTTTTCGAGGCCTGTCTTTTCAACCCAACTATTTAATTTTTCTACTTCCGTAAAGACCAGTAAAACATCTCCTGCATCTACTGTATAATTGGGACCGGCAGTTAAGCGCCGGGAGACTGGACTAAAAGGCAGGCGTAAGCGGCTTTCCCCTTCTTTCTTTACAATCTCTAAGACGGTTACACCAAACTTACTGGGCCAATAGAGCTCTCTCAGTGTTTTTCCTACAATACTGTTGTCTGCCGGCACCAAAACAGGATGAATGAAGTTCTCAATACGGTATTGTTCCAGCAAATCTTCCCCGTCAAAAACTCCTGTGAGTTTCTTTTCTTTTTCCAAGGGTTTATCCAGCCAACGACGGCCAAAAAACCATAGATATGCAATTCCTGCCAATAAAATTACTAGGCCAATGGGAGTAAAGGCAAAAAAACGCAGCCCTGGGTAGCCGTGGTCAATCAAGCTTTGCCTGGCAATTAGATTAGGAGCCGTCCCAATTAAAGTCAAAGCACCCCCCATACTGCTGGCAAAAGCTAAAGGCATCAGCAATTTCCCCGGATGGAGTTGCATCTGCCTGCTTAAACTGACCACCACCGGCAACAAAATGGCAACGGTGCCGGTATTGCTAATGAATCCACTTAAAATGGCAACCAGGGTCAGCATGAACATTGTCACTCTCAATTCACTGTTTCCAGTCCACTTCACTAGCATATTTCCTGCCTGTTGAGCCAACCCGGTTTGAAGTATGCCTTCTCCCACAATAAACAGGGCAGCAATCATGATCACCACACTATTGGCAAAGCCGGTTAAGGACTCCTGCAGAGTGAGTATCCCCGTTAGCTGGAGGGTCAACAGTGAGCTTAGAGCCACTAAGTCTGGTCTAAATTTAGGTATTAAAAAGCCGACCGTGGTCATTCCTAATATAAAAAAAACCAACCTCATCTCTGTTATTATATGGGCACTTCCTTTCGCCATCTGCAAACCGCAGGCGGGTAGGTACGAAGCCAGTCTATTCCCCTCGTTAATGCAACACCGGAATGCAACACCAGGACTTGTTTCCAAGGCAATTCGCCAAAGGAGGGATAAGCGTCACTTATCACCGATTCTACCACAGTGCTGATGTGAACACAACAAATCTGGAGAGTAGATATTAGGTATCCTGTTATTTAAATCTTCTCAATCAGTTAATGTTTGCAATCTGGGACAAATCACCTGTCCCCTTGTCCCATTCAGTTAAAAACAGCGTCAACTGCCTGTCTCGAGCGATATGCAATGCTGGTCCGTTTTTACCGGACTTAGGGGCCAGTCAGGGACAATTACACCACCGGAAATAATCAGTTTCAGCGCTTCTTCCACCGACATTTCCAGCGGTATCAAATCTTCACGCGGCACCAAAAGCAGAAAACCTGACGTGGGGTTAGGTGTTGTAGGCATAAACAAAGCAACCACATCTTTGGAGGTTTTCGCTTGGACTTCTCCTAAATTTTTGCCGGTTACAAAACCGAGGCCATATATGCCTTTACGCGGGTATTCAATCATAGCTACCGAATCAAAAACACTTTTGCGCTGGAGCGAAAAAGCGTCGATTATCTGCCGGGTTGCAGTATAAATGGGCCTTATCAAAGGAATATTTGCAAAACCATTTTCGACCATTTTCAGCACTCTGCTGCCAAAAACATTATTTGCCACCAAGCCTGTAACAAAAATTGCGCTTACGGTAATCAGAAGTCCCAGTCCGGGGATTCTCACGCCCAGATACTGACGCAGCAGGTTGCCAAGCAATGAATCGACCCAGTTAAACGTCAAACTTAAAATATAAATACTAATAATTGACGGCAGCAATATTACTAAACCAGTCAGAAATATTCTCCTTAACAGCCGCATAAAATCCACCAACCTTTACTTCTTTCTTTGACCATGGAAATAATCGCAGTGCTCACTGAGAGAGCACTGCGAGCAGTGTGGCTTGCGAGCATGGCAAATGTAACGTCCGTGTAAGATCAGCCAGTGGTGAGCATCAGCCCATAATTCACGAATAATTGTAGAAGTCAACTGCTTTTCTGTGGCTGCCGGCGTCTTTGCCTGAGCCAAACCAATCCGGTTGGCTACACGAAAAACGTGAGTATCGACAGCCAAAGCGGGAATGCCAAAAGCACTTGCCAAAATAACATTCGCTGTCTTTTGACCCACCCCCGGCAAGGCCAGCAAAGAGGTGAGGTCTGACGGCACTTCACCACCGTGTCTCTCCAGCAATGCTTTAGCCGAAGCCACCAGGTGTTTGCTCTTAGAGCGAAACAGCCCAATGCTTTTAATTTCCTCCGCCAATTCTTCCGGCGTAAGCGCAGCAAGTTGAGCAGGACAGGGGTATTTGTCAAACAAGAGGGCCGTTACTCTATTGACTTGTTTGTCGGTCGACTGGGCGGAGAGCACGGTGGCCACAAACAATTGCCACGGTGTCTCAAAGTTTAATTCAGTGACGGGATGAGGGTTTTGTTCCTGCAAAATAGCAAGAATTCGTTTAGCCTTTTCTCTTCTCCTCTTCATTTTAGCTCTGTATCGAATTTCTGGCGCCGCAGCCGCAGAGAGTTCAAAAGAACAGATATGGAAGACAAGGCCATGGCCAGAGCAGCAATTGCAGGGCTTAAGCGACCTGAGGTTGCGATTGGAATGGCCAGCACATTATAAGCGAAAGCCCAGAATAAGTTCTGACGAATAATCTTGAAAGTATGGCGCGACAAACTAATCGCTGTCACCACCGAAGTAAGATCACCTCGAATTAAAGTTATGTCGCTTGCCTCAATGGCAATATCTGTGCCGCTGCCGATGGCGATACCGACATTTGCCTGTGCCAGCGCTGGAGCATCATTGATCCCATCGCCAACCATCGCCACCACGTGCCCCTCTTCCTGCAGGCGCCGCACCTCCGCTTCTTTTTGATCCGGCAGTACTTGCGCCAAAATCCGGTCGATTCCCACCTGTCGGGCAATTGTTTTTGCGGTACGCTCATTATCACCGGTCAGGATGGCGGTGGTAAGCCCCGCCTTCGTCAGGGCTGCAATGGCACGTCTGCTATCTTCCTTTACAATGTCAGCAACAGCTATTATCCCAGCCAGTCGTCCGTTTACAGCGATCAACATGGCAGTTTTTCCTTCTTCTTCCAGTCCTGCCATCGTCTTTTCCATACTGTCAATCTTAATCTCCATTTCAGCCATCAGTTTTCTGTTGCCCAAAAGCACGTCTTTTTCAGCTATTACGGCTCTGATCCCTTTGCCGGGAATAGCTTGGAAATCGGTGGTGCTATCAGGTTTTATGGCACGTTCCAGGGCTGCGCGCACTATTGCTTGACCAAGCGGATGCTCCGAACCTGTTTCGCCGCCGGCTGCCAAACGCAGCAGCTCGTCTTCTGCAAGCTCACCGGTGCTGATTATTTCTGTAACAGAGGGTTCTCCTTTGGTAATGGTCCCGGTTTTATCAAAGATAATCGTATCTACATCCAACATAGTCTGCAGGCTGGTGGCATCTTTAATCAAAATGCCGCGTTCCGCACCAATTCCTGTACCTACCATAATGGCGGTAGGTGTTGCTAATCCCAGAGCGCAGGGACAAGCAATTACCAGTACGGCAATTGCGGCAAAAACAGCCCGGTCCAGTGCTTCTACGCCGCCAAGCAGTAGCCAACCAGACAAGGTAGCGAGCGAAATTATGATTACTACGGGAACGAAGTAGCCTGTAACTTTATCTGCTAATTCTTGAATAGGTGCCTTGGAGCCCTGCGCCTCCTCAACCATCCTAATAATTTGCGCTAGAAAAGTATCTTTTCCTACTTTTGTAGCCCTAAAATGGATAAAGCCGTTTTTATTGATAGTGGCACCCACTACTTGGTCACCTACTGTTTTTTCAGCCGGCAAACTTTCGCCGGTTACCATTGATTCATCAATAGTTGTATGACCTTGAATAATTTCGCCGTCAACAGGGATTTTTTCCCCGGGACGGACAACAATAACATCTCCGACCCGAACGAGGTCAACCGAAATCTCTCTTTCAACGCCATCCTCAATAATGCGAGCTGTTTTAGCGCCTAGTTCCAGCAGCTTTCTGATAGCGCTCGATGTTTTGCTTTTGGCAATAGCCTCTAGATAACGTCCCAACAGGTGAAAAGACATAATCATTCCGGAAATTCCCATAAAGGAAACTGTGTAAGGGATAAAAAAGGAGACGATACCCCAGACATAAGCGGACAAGGTTCCCAGAGAAATTAATACATCCATATTGGTACTGCCATGGCTGATGGAACGCCAAGCGCCGCGGTGCGTCGGTAATCCGGCCCAAAAAACAATCGGTGTGGCAGCCGCCAGCATAACCCAGTTATGATAAGGAAGATGAAAATGATAAAGTATTTCAAGTAACATAATGATTTCAATAATTGCGGTAATTCCCATGGCAAAAATCAAAATCCGTTTACGTGCAAGCAGTTCAGCTTGCTCCTGTGCTTCCTTGTCACGGCCGTTTTGTCCTTCTGTTTTTTCCGTAAGCACGCCATAGCCTAAATCTTCAATGACAGAAATTATTTCACGCCGATTCGTCTTAGTTCTGTCATAGAGAACGATAACTTTTTCGGCTGCAAAGTTAACAGCCGCTTCCTTAATTCCCGCTTTCTTCTGCAGTGCTTTTTCGATGCCGTTTGCACAAGCCACACAAGTCATGCCAGTCACTTCGAATGTCTCTTTAGCCAGAGAATTTTCTTCTCCGCCGGTTAAGCGTTCCAATTCATTCCCTCCGTTCATTGCCTGAGTCATTATACCCTCCTCCCTAAGCGAGCGTTTTTTAGTTTAATATTTCTTTAATACAGGATGTTTTTCTAGAAAACAGTCAGGTAATTATCAATTTCCCACTGGTGTACTTGGGTACGATACTGAGTCCACTCAATGGTTTTTGCTTCCATGAAATGTTCGTATATATGTTTTCCCAATGCTTCCTTGATAACACTGTTAGCTGAAAGCTCTATCAGGGCATCGCCCAGCGTCTTTGGCAAGCTGTCAATCCCGTGAGCCGCCCGTTCATCCGCAGACATATCATAGATATTCTGAGTCACTGAGGCCGGTGGTACAATTTTATTTTTAATTCCGTCTAAACCGGCACGCAGTGTCACAGCCAAGGTGAGATAGGGGTTGCAGGACGGATCGGGGTTACGCAACTCAATTCTTGTGCCAACGCCGCGTCTGGCAGGAATGCGGATTAACGGACTGCGGTTATGTTCGCTCCAAGCGATATAGACTGGTGCCTCGTAGCCGGGTACGAGACGCTTATAAGAGTTGACCAGTGGATTAGTAATAGCAGTAAAGCCTTTGACATGGTGCAGCAAACCGCCAATATAATAGCGGGCAATATCGGAGAGTTGAGAAGGGTCGGACGGATCGTAAAAGGCATTTTGCCCATTTTTAGAAAGAGATTGATGGGTATGCATACCGGATCCGGCAATACCGAAGATCGGTTTGGGCATAAAAGTGGCATGAAGATTATGCTGCATGGCGACGGTGCGTACTACCAGCTTGAAAGTGGCAATATTGTCAGCAGTCGTTAAGGCATCAGCATATTTGAAGGCAATTTCATGCTGCCCCGGCGCCACTTCATGATGGGATGCTTCCACTTCAAAGCCCATTTCTTCCAGAGTTAGCACCATATCACGGCGCGCCGATTCTCCCAGGTCAACAGGCATAAAATCAAAATAGCTGCCGCGATCATGGGTTTTTGTAGTGGCACGTCCTTGCTCATCTTTTAAGAAGAGAAAAAATTCCGCTTCCGGACCAGCATTTAGCTCATAACCTAGAGATGCCGCTTCTGCGATAGAACGGCGCAGTGTGTTGCGCGGGCACCCCTCGAATGGAGTACCGTCTGGATTGTAAATGTCGCAAATCAGTCGTGCTTCCCCACCACCTGCATGCGTATTCCAGGGAAAAACGGCAAAAGTGTTAACGTCAGGGCGCAGATACATATCGGACTCTTCAATCCGAACAAAACCTTCAATGGACGAACCGTCAAACATCAGCTCGCCGTCCAAAGCCTTTTCTAATTGCTCCACCGGGATTGCCACATTTTTAGAAATTCCTAAAACGTCTGCAAACTGAAGGCGGATAAACCTGATTTTTAAATCTTTAACAAAATGCAATACATCATTTCTAGTGTAAGCCATGCAATCTTCCTCTTTTCTGTTGTTAAAGTTTATTTATCTTTTACGATTATAGCGTTTGCCCGAGAAAATTGTCAATAATGGCGACTTTTCAAAGCTGCCAATACCTCAGCCAGTGCCAGCTTACAATGCTCGTATGTAAGCCCGCCTTGAAGAAATGCCGTATATGGTGGCCGCAGGGGCCCATCGGCTGAAAATTCGCTGCTCGCCCCCTGCACAAAAGTACCTGCCGCCATAATAATTTTATTGTCATAACCCAGCATGGGAGCCGGTTGCGGCGTCAGATGACTATCTACAGGCGATGCAGCCTGGACAGCCCGGCAGAATAACTTTAACAGTTCCGGACTGCCCAAAGAGATCGACTGGACAATATCTCCTCTCTTTTCAGTCGGACTGGGGTCAACAGAGTAACCCAATCGCTCAAAAAGTGCCGCAGCCAACACCATTCCTTTTAAAGCTTGCCCTACTTGATGTGGGGCGAGAAATAGCCCTTGAAAAAAGAGTCGCTTAACTGTACCCATGGCACCGACCCCCGCACCAAGGCCAGGAGCGGTTAAGCGCCAGGCAGCTCTTTCCACTAAATCAGCACGACCTACAACATAACCGCCTCCTACAGCTAAGCCGCCGCCAGGATTTTTAATCAAAGAACCGGCAACTAAATCGGCTCCGCCATGACAAGGCTCCAGCTCCTGCACAAATTCACCATAGCAGTTATCAACAAAAATAATTGTATCCGGTTGTCTTTTCTTCACCGCTAAAGCTAAATCAGTAATATCAGCCAGAGTCAGCGACCGGCGCTGAGCATAGCCGCGCGAGCGTTGAATCAAGACTACTTGAGCCCTTTCAGCCAGAATATTGTCTAGCAACTCTTGGTCCAGCCCTGTAGTCAGATCGGCTTCAGCGTAGCTGATGTTTTGGTCGTGCAGACCACCAGTTTCGGTAGAGGAAAGGCCAAGGGCTTTAGATAAAGTATCATATGGCCTTCCCGTTAAAGAAACCAGGCGGTTGCCGGGTTTCAGCACACCATAGAGAGAGCAGGCAATGGCATGGGTACCTGAGACAAACTGGGGGCGAACCAGCCCAGCCTCCGCGCCAAATACCCTGGCATAAAGGCTATCTAGCTTATGCCGACCCAGGTCATGATAGCCATATCCGGTAGATTCATAAAAGCAGGTCTCATCCACCTGTTCTGCGCGGAAAGCGTCCAGCACTCTGGCTTGGTTTATCAGCACCAGATCGTCAATCTCCTGGAAAGTCGCCATAAGCTGTCTCTCTATTTCGTGTATCAACGTTCGATATTTAAAGTAACTGGTCGTCTCCAGCAAGTTTAGCCGCTCCTTTATCGAGACTATCTAGTATTTTCGCGGCCCATGGTTTTGGCAAAACGGCTCTGATTCGTATTCCCTCCGACGTATATTCCTCTGCTTCTATTTTCCCGTGGCTACGAATATTAGACAAAATTTTCTCCGTACCAAAAGGCAATATCAACTCAAGACGCTGATGTCCACCGCGAATTACTTCATCTATACGGTTTAAAAGTTCTGCCAGACCAATTCCGTTTCTGGCAGATACGGCCAGATGATCCGGCCAGTCGCTACACAATAATGGCAACGCAGCATGCGCTTCAGGCAAATCCATTTTATTAAAAACAATAAATACCGGTAAGTGTTCCGCGTTAATTTCCCGCAGAAGTTGATTTACCGCAATCATTTGTGCAGCCGCCTGGGGGTGAGACGTATCCACCACGTGTAAAAGTAAATCCGCCTCCAGAACTTCCTCCAGCGTAGAGCGAAATGCTGCCACCAAATGATGAGGAAGCTTCTGGATAAAGCCAACCGTGTCCGTCAGCAAAAAACGGCTGCCATCGGGGAGTTCAGCTTGGCGGGTAGTGGGATCTAATGTGGCAAAGAGCTTGTCCTCCACGAATACGTCGGAGGCAGTTAACGCATTAAGTAAAGTAGATTTCCCTGCATTAGTATAGCCAACAATAGTTACCACTGGCAACGATGCAGCCTGCCTGGCCTTGCGGTGCAAGCTGCGGTGTTTTTTGATTTCCTCGATTTCTGCCTTTAAATCACCGATACGCTTGCGAATACGCCGTCTGTCCACTTCAAGCTTAGTTTCACCTGGGCCGCGCGTGCCGATCCCTCCGCCAAGCCGAGAAAGTTGGATACCAAAACCTGTGAGACGCGGCAACAGATAATTTAACTGCGCGAGCTCTACCTGCAAAACACCTTCATGAGTTTTAGCGCGCTTCGCAAAAATGTCGAGAATTAAGGCGGTTCGATCTACAACCCGCACCTCAATTATTTTTTCTAAATTCCTTTTTTGTGTAGGGGAAAGTTCATCATCAAAAATTACCAGATCTGCCCCGGTTTCTTCTGCAAGGAGCCGGATTTCCTCTGCCTTTCCTTTACCGACATAAAAAGCAGAATCCGGCTTGGGGCGCTTCTGCATAATTTCAGCCACCGCTTGCGCACCCGCCGTTTCTGTCAACAGGACAAGCTCCTGCATGGTTTCTTCGATATTCCACTGCCTATGCTGGGTTTCCAAGCCTACCAGAACGGCCTTCTCCAAAGTCAAAACCTCCATTAAGTTATTATCTGCTGGAGGCGGAATTTTCCGGGCAATTATTCCATTATACTTGTTAAAAAAAGACAGTCGTTGCCTTCACAATCGAAAGCAAGGCTGCCCTTTCTTTCTGCCTACTCCGGCATTATTCAGTAATCTGAGCCAAGTTAATATTGCGAAACGGAATAATAGTGGACACGGCATGCTTATAGACTAACTGCTGCTTGTTGTCTGCATTTAGCAGGATAGTAAAATTGTCGAAGCTGCGAACCGTCCCTTTAATCTGGTAGCCGTTGACTAAGAAGACGGTCAGCATCATATCTTCTTTGCGCGCGATATTAAGAAAATTATCCTGCAAGTTTATAGGGCCTTTATTCATGCCATCCCCTCCAGACGATTATTTTTGAAAAAAGCAGATACGCTTAACTATTCGATTCTTGGCTAAAATATCCTGCAACCGTCCTTGAAATATTTGCCACCAGCTCAGCATTGCTGTTAAATTTAGTCAAGTCCAGCCAAATCATCTCTCTCTCTCGCCTAAACCAAGTTAGTTGTCTTTTAGCGAAACGCCGCGTGTCACGCTTTATTTCTGTAACAGCCGCCGCCAAAGATAATTTCCCTGACAAATAAGCTGCTATCTGTTTATAGCCAAGTGATTGCATCGACTTAGCATCAGGGGATGTTCCAGCGGCCAACAAGCTTCGCACTTCATCTACTAAACCTGCCGCCAACATTTCTTCCACCCTCATTTCTATCCGCTGATAGAGTAATTCCCGGGGCATGGTAAGGCAGAAAAGTAGGGTATCGTATACATTTTCCTGCGGTGTGGCTGCCAGTTGCTCAGAAATGGTCTGCCTGCTTTTTTCATAAAACTCCAAAGCACGGATAACCCGGCGCAAGTCATTGGGATGAAGTTTTGCCGCAGTCTGCGGATCTATGGCGCTTAACCTGCTATGCAGAGCCTCAGCGCCAAATTCTTTTACTTCTTGACGCAACCGGAGCCGCAATAGCTCGTCTTCTGCATCTTCACCAAAAGCGTATCCTTTTACCACCGCCCTTAGATATAATCCCGTTCCCCCCACCAAAACCGGTAGCTTATCCTCTTTATGCAGAGCAGCAATCACTTTGGTCGCATGCCGTTGATACTGAGCTACGCTAAAGCTCCGGTTAGGATCCACTAAGTCTATCAAATGATGAGGAACTGTTTCTTTTTCAGCCCTGGTAGGTTTTGCCGCACCAATATCTAAACCGCGATATACCTGTACCGAATCGGCCGAAATAATCTCGCCGCCTATAGTTTTTGCTACTCCCACAGCCAAAGCCGATTTCCCTACAGAGGTTGGACCTGTGATAACCAGCAGTTTTCCTTTCATAAGCGCCTCCGGAAATTCCTGGCGAGTGCTTGTTCGGAAAAGACGAGCACTGTAGGACGTCCATGCGGACAGGTAAAGGGGCCATCAGTTTCTGCAAGCCGTTCCAAAAGAGCTTCCATCTCCCGCCGCTCCATTAACTGATTTGCCTTAATCGCAGCTTTACAAGCCATCATCTGCAGTATTTTCTCGAAAAAAGCAGTTGTTTCAACTGCCTCGCCCCGGACTGCCGCCATAATTTCGATTAGATCATCCTGATTAAGGCAACGGTGAGAAAAAGCCGGAATTGTCCTCAGAATAAACGTATTATTGCCAAATGTTTCAAATGTTAAACCCAAAACAGCAAAAAGATCTAGGGATTTCATTAACGCCGTTGCCGCTAAAGGATCCAACTCAAAAGTTTGGGGGATTACTTCCTGGACAGTTATGGAACCTGCCGATAGCTCTTTTTTCAGTTGTTCGTAAAGTATCCTTTCATGAGCCGCGTGTTGATCGATCACATATAACTCTCCCGCTTCAGACTGAGCGAGAAGATAGGTGGCAAGGTACTGCCCAATGGGCCGCAAGCGAGGAAACGGAGACACTGCTCTGCCTTGCTGCAGACAAGTTTTAGTGGCAAAATTGCTAACGGGGGCATCCGAGGGCAAAACAGAAAGGAAATTGTTAAGTGCCGGGGCCTCTTGCACAGGCAGTAAATCATATAAATTAGCGTTGCTTGGAGTTTCTCTCATCACGGAAGTGCGAAAATCTCCCGCTTCAAACCCCAAGTTTGTTTGTTTCAGCGCATCCTTCACAGCGGCCAGTACCTGTCTGTATAAATCTCTTTCCCGAGAAAAGCGAATTTCTCGCTTAGCGGGATGAACGTTAACATCCAACTCGTGTGGCTCTATCGTTAGTAAGAAAACGGCTGCAGGGAAACGATTTCTAGGCAAAAGCGTCTGGTAAGCTGTTTGCAGCGCATCACTTAACAACGGTGAACGAACCGGTCTCCGGTTCACAAAAAAATACTGAAGATTTCGGTTTGCCCTGGCCAAAGCAGGCTTGGCGGTAAAACCGCTTAAAGTCACTAAAGGACCTTGCCAGTCCAGCCGTATCATCTGGCGCATATTCTGCCTTCCCAGCACCTGCGCAGCCGCGTCCTCAAGGTTGCCATTGCCCGCAGTTACAAACTGATTTTTCTCGTTCACCGTCAGAACAAAGGAAATCTCTGGCCATGCTAACGCCAGTCGCTGAACAGTATCGGCAATTTTGGCATTCTCCGCCCCTTCACTCTTGCAAAACTTCAAGCGGGCCGGAGTATTGTAAAACAAACCTTCTACCAGGATTTCGGTACCAGAGGGACAACCTGCCTCACCCACTTTGATCACCTGACCGCCGTGAACCACAATTTCTGTGCCCACCAGTTCATCTGCTTGACGTGTGATCAGCCGAAAGCGACTAACAGCGGCGATACTGGGCAATGCTTCACCGCGAAACCCTAAAGATGTGACGACAGCCAGATCCTCAGCAGTCTTAATTTTACTGGTAGCATGACGCTGCAATGCTAATGGCACGTCTTCCGCCGCCATGCCGCTGCCATCGTCTCTCACCCGAATACTTTCCAGCCCTCCGCCAGCAACTTGAATGACTATGCTTGACGCGCCGGCATCGATGGCATTTTCCGCCAATTCTTTCACTACAGCTGCCGCCCGCTCAACAACTTCGCCGGCGGCAATCTGGTTGGCAGTCACATCATCCAACATCTGAATCTTACCCATGGATACTCTCCTTTTTCAGGGCTTGCTGCAGGCTGTATAATAACTGCATCGCTTCCAGCGGCGTAGTGGTCATTAAATCGACGCACTCTACCGCAGCGATAGCATTAGAGAGTTCCGGGTCGCAAAAAAGCCGAAGTTGTTCTCCCTCTTTTGCCGGCGCCGCCTCCCTCACTCCTATAGCCGTCGACTCCAGTGCCAATAAAATCTCACGAGCGCGCTCAACAACGTATTTTGGCAATCCGGCCAACCGTGCCACTTGAATCCCATAACTATGGTCAACACTGCCCGCAATAACTTTATGTAAAAAAATAATCTCCTCTCCTTTTTCTTTTACCGCTGTGGCCAGGTTTGTCACAGCAGGAAACGTTTCCACCAGATCAGTCAGTTCATGATAATGGGTGGCAAAAAGAGTTCTGGCTCCCGTTTTGCGGTAAAGATACTCAAGCACAGCACGGGCGATACTGATACCGTCAAATGTACTTGTGCCGCGCCCCACCTCGTCCAGCAAAACCAGGCTCCGGCTTGTGCCCCGCGCCAAAATATCAGCTACTTCACTCATTTCTACCATAAAAGTACTTTGGCCGCCCGCCAAGTCGTCGGCAGCACCAATGCGGGTAAATATTCTGTCCACAATGCCAATCCTGGCTTTTCTGGCCGGTACAAAGCTGCCTATTTGGGCCAAGAGCACAATTAAAGCCGTTTGCCGCATATATGTTGATTTGCCTGCCATGTTTGGCCCGGTAATAAGTAAAATTCGCTGCGTCTCCGGATGCAAAATAGTGTCATTTGGTACAAACATCCCTGTTTGCGCCACACGCTCCAATACTGGATGCCGTCCGTCCAAGATTTCCAGCAATCCGCTCTCATCTACAACCGGCCGCACATAGCGGTATTCACGTGCGATCAGTGCTAGGGAATGAAAAACATCCAGTTCCGCCAATACCGCCGCAGCAGATTGAATCTCAACCGTATGGCTGGCCACCCGCTCACGCACTGCCAAAAACAACTCATACTCCAGCGCGCAAATCTTTTCTTCCGCGCCCAGCACCGACGCTTCAAGCTCTTTTAACTCCGGGGTAATAAAGCGTTCCGCATTCGACAAGGTCTGTTTACGGATGTAATCGGCCGGGGTTAAGCTGGCGTTGGCTCGCGTAATTTCAATGTAATAACCAAATATTTTGTTGTAGCCAACCTTTAAGGATTTAATCCCGCTTCGTTCACGTTCCCGCTGCTCAACATCTAAAATTGTTTCGCGCCCACCTCTACAGATAAGGCGTAACCGGTCCAACTCAAAGTCAAAGCCGTCCCGTAAGAGACCACCTTCACGCAGAGAAAGCGGCGGCTCAGCTTCTAAGGCAGAGAGCAAAAAATTGCTTAACTCTGCGGGCAGCGGAATGCGCTCAGCAAGCGCCCGCATACTTCTGCCGCCACCCAGCAGCAATTCCTGTACTGCAGGTAATAAAGCCAATGTCTTGCCCAATGCCAGTAAATCCCGTGCGTTAGCGCCGCAAGAGTGAACACGGCTCAACAAACGTTCCAGATCGGACACTTCTTTTAATAGGATGCCGACATCATCGAGCAAGGCAAAGTCTGTCATCAACTCCTCCACCGCATCCTGCCGTGCTGCAATTGCCGTCGGTTCCAGCAGCGGTTGCTCAAGCCAGCGTTTTAACAGTCTGCCTCCCAGTGCCGTCTTCGTTCTGTCCAACACCCAGAGCAATGAACCATGTTTCCGCTCAGTACGAATGGTTCTTGTCAGTTCAAGGTTGCGCCTTGTGGCGGCATCAAGCAGCATGCAGCCATCCGGATCATAAACAAGTGGTTTGCGTAAATGTTGCAGACCGTTTTGTCTGTTGCCATGCAGATACGCCAGTAGGGCGCCGGCGGCCGGCAAAGCGTAAGGCAATTCGGCACAGCCCAGACTTGTTAAGCTGCTCGCCTCAAATTGGCTTAACATTATTTCCTGAGAATGCTTCAGCGTGTACCATTTATCTTTGCAAGGCTGGGCAATCAACTCACCGCCCAACCTGTTTAAGACCTCTGTTAGCAGCGGCTTATGCTGCGCTCCTTCATTTATGATAATTTCCGCCGGCTGCAAGCGCCACAATTCGTCTAAGAGAAACTTTTCCGATAAATTGCCCCGCTGCTGCGTCATGATAAATTCGCCGGTAGAGACATCCACCGCTGCAAGACCGCAGCCGCCTCTGCCGATATAAACGGAAACCAGATAATTATTGCTTTTTTCGTCAAGCAAGGAGACGTCCATCACTGTTCCCGGCGTAACTATCTGAACAATTTCTCGCTTTACAATACCTTTGGCTGATTTAGGGTCTTCCATCTGTTCACAGATAGCCACTTTATAACCGCGCTCAAGCAGACGACCCAGATATGTATTAAGGGCATGGTATGGGAAGCCTGCCAGTGGCACATGACTGTCCCGGGAGGTTAGCACGATTTCTAACTCTCGCGCCCCTACTTTAGCGTCCTCAAAAAAAAGCTCATAAAAATCTCCTACGCGAAAAAGGAGGAGCTTGTCCTGATGCTGCTCTTTAATCTCCCTGTACTGCTTGATCATTGGTGTTTCGGTTTTCAACGTTTATCCTCCCCAATAGGCTCCACGTCTTGGCTTCGCTGATTTCTACCTGCAGCAAATCTCCGGCGCGCACGTCCTCGCCCGCAAAATTCACCGTTTTGCCTCCCCTGGTTCGTCCGCTTAGCACAGCTGGGTTAGTTTTACTTTTTCCCTCCACCAATACTTCAACTGTTTTGCCAACCAATTGCAAATTATGGTGCAGACTATGTCTGTTTTGAATTTCTAAAAGCCGCTTGAAACGCTCTCTCTTCACTTCACTGCCAATCTGTGCCGGCATTTTTGCTGCCGGAGTACCGGAACGCTGCGAGTAAAGGAAGGTAAAGGCTGCGTCATAACTTACCTGTTCCACAATTTCCAAAGTAGCCAAGAAATCTTCTTCTGTTTCTCCGGGGAAGCCCACAATCAAATCAGTGCTGATAGCACAATCAGGCAGATGGCGCCTCAAAATTTCCACTTGTGCCAAGTAATGCTCCCGGGTATAGCCTCTGTTCATTAAAGCTAAGATACGATTGCTGCCGGACTGAAGCGGCAAATGAACGTGCTCACAGATATTTGTTCCTTCCGCAATCACACGGGCCAATTTTTCATGCCAATCTCTGGGGTGGGAAGTCATAAAGCGAATGCGATTTATCCCGCCCTCCCGATCAACCTGTTGCAGTAAATCCGAAAAGTCAAACTGTTCACCTAAGTCCTTGCCGTATGAATTTACATTCTGTCCCAATAGCGTTACTTCTTGATAGCCTTGTCTGGCCAGATCATTAATTTCATCCATAATTTCAGCCGGATGACGACTTCTCTCTCGCCCGCGCACATACGGCACAATACAATAGGCACAATAATTATTGCAGCCGTAGGTAATGTTAACCCAAGCGCGAACTCCATCCTTACGGCTCACCGGCAGCCCTTCAACAACGTCGCCTGCTTCAGCCCATAAATCAAGCAAAGGCTCACTGCTTTCTGCCGCTCGCTGCAACAATACTGGAAACGCCGCAATATTATGCGTGCCAAAAACTAAATCGACAAAGGGGTGTTTTCTAATTAGTTTCCGCGCAACGCCTTCCTGCTGTACCATACAGCCGCAAATGGCGATCATCATCTCAGGCCTGTCCTTTTTCAACTTGCCTAGCCGCCCAATTAGACCAAATACTTTATCTTCTGCTTTCTGCCGCACTGCGCAAGTATTGATGATTACCAAATCAGCATTTTCTGTTTTAGCCGACTCTTCATAACCCAGCTCCTCAAGGAAACCCCGCAGCGTCTCGGCATCACGTTCATTCATCTGACAGCCAAAAACTGACAGGTTGTATTTCTTCTTAGTCATTGACCAGCCTCGCTCGTTTTAATATTTTTTGTACAAATTTCTATGTTTAAATGTTTTGGAGCGGTTGGCATAATCTTCAACCACGTGACCATTTCCCAATAGCTTATACTTATAAATCAATAACCCCTCTAAACCTACAGGTCCGCGGGCGTGGAGCTTGCCTGTACTAACCCCGACCTCTGCCCCAAAACCATAGCGGAAACCGTCACTAAAGCGGGTAGAACAGTTCCAAAAGACGTTGCCCGCATCTACAAAATCCATAAAACGACGGGCTCTTACTTCGTTTCCGGTGATAATGCTATCGGTATGTCCGGAACCGTACGTATTAATATGGTTAATGGCCTGCTCAAGAGTGGAAACAACTTTGATTGCCAACTTATAATCAAGATATTCGCTTTTCCAGTCTTCTTCTGTGGCAAGGTTAACAGCAATCAATGTGTTTGTTCTGGAGCAACCTACCAACTCAACATTTTTCTTGACCAGCGCTTCTTTAATTACAGGTAAAAATTCAGCTGCAATCTTTTCATGAACCAAAAGAGTCTCGGTGGCGTTGCAAACGGCCACATATTGCGTTTTTGCATCTACCACAATCTTAGCCGCCATGGCAAGGTCAGCCTCTTTGTCAACATAACAGTGACAAATTCCATCCGCGTGACCCATTACCGGAATATTTGAATTATCCATAATATAACGGACGAATTCATTGGAACCCCTGGGAATTATTAAATCAATCTGCTTGTCCATTTTAAGCATCTCGTTGACATCCGCGCGAGTAGCCAGGAGAGCAGCCCATTTTGCGGGCAGGCCGGCCTCCGTCGTAGCTTTGATAATAATTTCAGCCAAGATGGCGTTAGTCTCCTTGGCTTCCGCCCCGCCTTTCAGGAGCACAGCATTGCCACTTTTGAGGCAGAGAGTAGCGATTTGCACAAGGGCGTCAGGT
Organism: Dethiobacter sp.; assembly: GCA_018333635.1. Lineage (GTDB taxonomy): Bacteria > Bacillota > Dethiobacteria > Dethiobacterales > Dethiobacteraceae > GPS1B09. The sequence goes on along the minus strand of JAGXTL010000007.1, from coordinate 3,713 downwards.
CTTGATTCGAAAATAACGCCTATTACCCCAATCGGGCAAGTTACTTTGTACAACTCCAGACCATCGTCTAACTCAGTTGACAGCAATGTTTTGCCCACAGGATCTTCCAGGGCAAGAAGGCTGGCGATCCCTTCCGTCACATCAACAATTTTTGTTTCATCAAATATCAAGCGTTTTAATAAAGGCGCCGGCAGATTCTCTTTTCTGCTCCGTTCCAGATCCGCACGGTTTGCACTGATAATTTCTTCTTTTCGGCTTAATAGAGATGCGGCAATAAGCTGAAGCGCTTTGTCTTTCTGCTCTGTGCCGGCGGCAGCCAAGAGAAGCGAAGCCTCCTTAACTTGGCTTGCCAATTCATCCATTTTCATGACAACCCCCCTGTTCTAATTGGAATCTTTTTTGTTATTATATCATAATTTCCGGCAGGAATTTATTAAATGCGTCAGAATACAGTTTAAGATATTCATTTGTTTAAGAAGTAACAAATACAAAAGAATTTAATCAGAGTTGGAGGTTTGAAATGCTTAAAAAGCTTATACTGATCATTTTAGCGTTATTTTTGGCCGTCCTAGCTCTCTTGCTTGCCCCCTCGCTCTTGCCGGAGGCGACCCCTGCGGCTCCTGCGCCGCCTGCAGTCGGCGATACTCCCGCGGAAGCCCCTAAGTTGCCTGCCCTGCCTGAACAATTCGCAGACTTGCAGCTCGTTTCGTCCGAAAGCGGGGAAGCGGCCATGCGGGAAATCTTAAAACTGCATCGAAATCCCTTTCCGTTGTTGGACGGTCTGATTGCACAGTATTCCGGGGCAGCAGAGGTAACAGTCTGGGTCTCGCTCTCACCAACGGTAGATGAAGCCAATATGCTGATGGAACGGATGGTGGAAACCATGCCGGCCAGCACAGTTTTTAAAGAAGAGTCCGTCTTCCCGCTGGAGGGTCGGCAAATCTATCATGTTACCGGCATGGGCATGGATCATTACTACTGGCTTGACGGCCTCTTCGTTTACTGGCTGGCGGTAGGAGCAATTGACGAACCGTTAACCGTGTTGGAGGCATTTCTACTGGCCCTCTAAAAAGCTGATATTTCGCGCATAGCGGCCAAAATGGCTGCCACGTCGTCTGCCGTGTTTTGATAGCCCAAGGAAAACCGTACTGTTCCCTGCGGGAAAGTGCCAATTGTTTTATGAGCCAGCGGTGCACAGTGCAGTCCGGCTCTTGTTTGAATGCCATAAGCCTGGTCCAGCATAAAGCTTAAGTCGCCACAATCTACTCCTGCCATGTTGACTGAGACGGTGTGAACAGATTTAGCTGCTTCTTTTGTCCCGTAAATCGTTACACCGCTGATTTCAGCTAAGCCGAGTAGCAATTTTTCCATAAGCGAAGCTCTTTCCTTGCGAATTGCCGCTAGACCAATATCGGAGATCATGCGCACACCGGCTGCCAAACCGGCAATACCCGGCATATTTTGTGTGCCGCTTTCGAATTTATCGGGCAAAAAATCTGGTTGATACTCATCTTCGGAGCGGCTTCCGGTTCCTCCTTCCACTAATGGTCTTGTAACGGCTGCCGCCCGTTGGCTGATGCAAAATCCACCGATTCCCGGCGGTCCCAAGAGGCCTTTGTGCCCGGTGAACGCCAAAAAGTCACACTGCAAATCAGCAAAGTTCACTTCTTCTGTGCCGGCAGTCTGTGCCGCATCTACACAGAAAAAGGTATCTGTTCCCGCCAACATTTCTCCCGCCTCATAAACAGGAAGGATTGTCCCTGTTACGTTTGAGGCATGAGTGAGCACAACAAGCCGCGTTTTCGGCCGTAAAGCCCGCCGAAGCTTAAGCAGATCCAATGCTCCGTCCGGGTCACACGCAAGCTGTTCAACCAAAACATTGCTTTCTCTTGCTAAACGGGAGAGCGGCCGGACAACGGCATTATGTTCCATGGAAGAGATCAGGACGTGATCTCCTTCTGCCAACAAGCCCTTGAAGAGCAGGTTTAGCGATGTGGTCACGTTTGGTGTGAAAATAATCTGTTCTGGTTCTGGAACTGCTAAAAAGCGAGCCAGTAAGCCCCTTGCCTCATAAACCATTCTGGCAGCATCAAGCGATCTATGATAAACTCCGCGTCCCGGGCTACAGCCAATATCACGCAGATAGTGGACCATATTTTCCACGACTTCCGGCGGCCTGGGAAATGTGGTAGCGGCATGGTCGGCATAAATTTCCTTCATCATGGAGCCTCCTGACGAAAAAATGCTTTGAGATTAGCGTAGAGTGCGCTGACAGCCGGCGAAAATACACGTTTTTGATGATAGACCAGCCAAAATTCCCGCATTAGCCTTTGACCGGCAAAGGAACGAATATCTAACAAGCCAAACTCGGCATACTCTTCCACTACGAAGCGGGAGATGACAGTCAGGCCTACTCCCTGCCTGACAGCCTGCTTAATGGTTTCCTGATTATCAAAGATGGATACCTTGAACTGCTCAAGTGAATTGCCGGCGTTTTGTAATTCCCGCTCAAACAGAGAGCGGGTCCCGGAACCTGGTTCCCTCAACAGTATCTTTCTCCCGAGCAAATCATTCCCGGTCAGCGAATCGTATCGCAAAAGGTCTTTGTATTCCTCCCGCCTGGGAATTGCTACAACCAGTTCGTCCTCGAGAATTGGCTCGAAAACGAGATGTGGCTGTTGACACTTTTCCCCTACTACCCCCAAGGGATAGTGATAACGAAAAATATCTTCACATGTTTGACGTGAATTTTCCTGACGCAGGCTGACAGAAACAGATGGATATTGTGCTTCAAATGCTGCGATAGCGCGGGGCAACAGGTATTGGCAGGGAACGGAACTGGCAGCTACCATTAGCTTTTCCTCCCCTAATTCACCATTCCCTTGCAACTCTGCTATTGCCACAGTCCGCATGTCCAGCATATTACGCGCATAGCGGTAAAGAGAATCCCCGGCTTGAGTAAGCAACAATTCACTTTTACCCCGGTCAAACAGCGGCATGCCCAATTCTGTCTCCAGATTTTTTACGTGGGCGCTGACTGTGGGCTGGCTTAGAAAGAGAATTTCTGCGGCGCGGGAAAAGGAACGATTGCCTGCTACCATCACAAACGCTTCTAGTTGATAAAACTCCACTGTCATACCCACCTTTCAGCTTTATCTTTCCATTATATTGTTCGCAAAAGATTGTGTTAATTCCTGCCTGGTTATTAATCCCTATTTGCCCTGGCACGGTAAAGATTTACCTATCAAAACAGCTTCTCCTGTGTTACAATAAATTGTGAAAATTGTAGAGCATTGAGATAAAATAAGGAGTTGGTTAGCCTGAACCAGCCTGCGTTGATTGCACATTACTTTTTTACCATTTTACGTTACGCTTTGTTTGCCAGGATTCTGCTCTCATGGATTCCACATAATCCGAATAATCCATTGCTAAAAATACTCTACGAGGGAACCGAACCCCTTTTGGCGCCTTTTCGCCGCCTGATGCCGCGCAGCGCCTTACCGATTGACTTGTCGCCACTGATTGCCATGCTGGTTTTGAGTATCATCCATCAAACAGTGGTAAGCGCCCTATCAAGAATTTAACCAATAAAAAAGGCACGCCTGCGGGCGTGCTTACTTTTTGGGTGACATTATACCCTCACATTTTTCACATGAAAACTGATGAGGCCCACTAAATGGTGACGGTGGGTTCATCAAATCAAAGTATTCGAG
>JAGXTL010000058.1 GCA_018333635.1 Dethiobacter sp. | reverse complement strand
TGAACCAAAGCAGGCAAGGATGGGCAGTTTGACGCGATGTTGGTAGGGATAGCGCTAGATGTTTTATTTAGCAGCCTTTAGGCTATTAAAGCAAAGACTCCGGGGAAGCTGCCTCGGAGTCTTTGCTTTAATAGCTGTAAGATTTGACAGGCAGATGATATAGATGTATGATATATGCAAAGCAACATTCCGAGACTGTCAGGAGGTCTTATTGTGCCAAGCAAAAGAATGATCATCACTATTTCAGAGCAAGAGAAGCAATGGCTTGGAAATTATAGCAAGGCGCACAACATTTCCATTGCGGAGGCTATACGAGAAGGAATTTCCTATCTCAAAGAATCTCAGAGCCAGGCACTGTATCAAAAAACAGTCAATGAAACGATGGGGCTCTGGGCAAAAGGAGATGGGTTGGAATATCAGGAACAATTAAGAAGCGAGTGGGGGTCATAATTTTGCCAGAGCGGCTTTTGGATTCTGTTATCCTGATTGACCACTTCAATGGCATCTCCCAGGCATCAGCCTTTGTTTTTGGTTTAGACCCTGCTAAAACAGCCATTTCAATTATCACTTATGCCGAAATCCTTGTTGGTTTTGAAGGCGCTGCTGCGGAAAAAGCGAAAGCCCTGTTGTTCCATTACGAGCTATTAAGCATTGACAGAGCAATTGCAGAAAAAACCGCAGTGCTGAGGCGCGCTTATGGTTGGAAACTCCCTGATGCTTTCCAGGCAGCACTTGCGCTAACCCATCATTTAAAGTTGTGCACAAGGAATACCAAGGATTTTGATCCTAAAGAGCACACTTTTATTGAAGTGCCCTATAGTCTTTAACTAGGATCTGTGCCGGACTATTTTTCGTCTGGGGTTTTTTGTGGCAGAGGATAGGATTAGGATCGTAGCTTCCCTGGACGATATAATTTTCTATACAAAAAATAAAGCACGCCGGAGGCGTGCTGCTTTTATTGGTAAGGAAATTATATCAATTTTTTAATATGAGATTGCCTGAAAGACGCCCATGTGGTAAGGTTTTATTATGAAAGGGATCATACGAAAAATATTTTCCGATCACTGGGGAGACTTTGTCAAAACAATTGATAAAAGCAACATAAGACCATCAATCATTCGTGAAGTGGAGCGAATGCTTAGTTGTGGTAGCTTCAATAACGGATATACAGAATATCGCTGTAATTGTGGCGAGAAAAAG
>JAGXTL010000071.1 GCA_018333635.1 Dethiobacter sp. | reverse complement strand
TACAGGAGTTTAAATCAAAGTGGCTCACTTTTTGGTGATCACAATGATTATTTCAAGTCACAGGTGGTTCATTTATTCATGATCACAAACGGTCATATTGGCTCACTATCAGATTAGCATACGCAGTGGATATTTAACCGAAAAATAAAAACCACAAACTAATATGCTTTATTAGCATATTAGTTGTGGCTTAATGCTTACGAGGTTAGCTGTCGGGTTAGGGATAGCTGCCCCTTTTCTTAAAGAAATTCACCCCAGAAAATGGTCCCCCCGCTCCGATAGGATTTAGCATCTTGTATTTAAATTACTTATAGTTAATTATATCATAAAAAAGATAAAAATAAACATTTTTTCGGTCGAACCTTGGGAGGAACCAGAAAGCCTGACAACTTTCCAGTTCCTCCCAAAAGGGGTCAGTCCCCTATCAGGGAACAAACCTCCCGCTTCCTGCGTCTAATAAGATAAATAAATGAAAGGGAGGCTGTTTGTCCATGAAAAGCAAGTTACTAAAAGTTGTACTGGCTGGAGCAATCTTAATAGGAGGAACCACAATGGTTTTAGCAGGTGCAAACACAGATAAGGCAATTTCTTCCATCGAAGACATTATGCCCATATCAGCTATACCCATATCTGCACCTATTGCAGAAGAGGTGATGCCTATTGCCATGAAAACTAAATTCACTGATATAGGCAACCACTGGGCATATGAAAATATAACCCTTCTGGAAGCCAAGGGAGTATGGGGAGATTTAGAGGGAGAGTTTGAACCTAACAAGGCTGTTACTGGTGAAGAGCTTGTGAAATACCTGGACAAGATTTTTGAGTTTGATGGTGAGCCGGATTTTGGCTTTGAACCAGAACAAATAGCAACAAGAATGGAAGCTGCAATAGCAGTGAACAAGTCCTTTGCATTTAAGAAACTATCAGTAGCGACCACCCTCATGTTCCCCGTATATGACGATACCATGTACTTAACATCAGAAGAAAGCAGTGCCTTGTCCTTTGTATTCAATGCCGGTATTATGAAGGGCAGAACCAGTGAAAACTTCTTTCCAGATGCTGCTCTTACAAGGGCAGAGTTAGCCACAGTACTTAAAAGAACCCTGGATACCCTGCAGTATGCTGAACCAATTGAATAAATAAGAAAATCAAAAGTCTCCCATGGGTATTTCTCCACAGGAGGCTTTTTGTCTGTCTAAATTTATTCTTGTATTTATTCCTTTGCAAATAGGTCGATTATCTTGAAGTTTACCGTATCTATCAGGCCTCGATTTGTGAGCCTTAGCTCAGGCAGCACCGGCAGGCTTATTAAAGCCATGGTCATAAAGGGAGACACCAGCTGACAGCCCAGTTCCTTCCATGCATTATCTGTTTTTTCTACAAGGTCCTGGACTTCCTCTACAGGCCTTGGTGACATGAGCCCAGCAATGGGAAGGGGCAGCAAGGCCAGTATTTTTTTGTCTCTGACAGCTACCATTCCTCCGCCGTGTTCTGCCAGGACATTGCCGGCATAGGCCATATCCCTGTCATTTGCACCCATTATCAAAAGGTTGTGGCTGTCATGGGCCACAGTGGAGGCAACTGCTCCGGCTTTGATACCAAAGCCTTTAACCAGGCCTATTCCACTGGTTCCATTAACACCATGGCGTTCCATGACCATTACCTTAAGGACATCATCAGCTAATTGGAGAATGCCATCTTTCACAGGTAATTCCATGATTCTGTGCTTTGTACCAACATGGGCCTCAATTATTTCCATTACATTTACCCTGGACATGCCTTCTTTAATAGGAGCTTTAATGGTGAAATGTTTAGGCTCTAGCTTTTCCTTTAGATGAACTGATTGGGTGGCACTAGCCGGATAAGAAAAGGCCTCTAGCTCTGTAATCAGCTGGTTGTTTTCAGCTACAATTTTACCACCTGCCATGACCTTGGCAACACTTACATCAGCCAGGTCTTTGATAAACAGGATGTCAGCATACCTGCCGGGAGCAATGCTGCCCATGAACCTGTCTAATTCAAAACACTGTGCTGTATTGATTGTGACCATTTGAATTGCAGTG
>JAGXTL010000136.1 GCA_018333635.1 Dethiobacter sp. | reverse complement strand
TATATTATAACATAATACTCAATAATACTCAATAGGTAAAGGTGAAAAATTGACATTTTTGCACAAAAAAAAGCCGTGTTTAAAGGCTTTTAGGAGAGGTGTTCCTTATTCAACTGTCAAAGACCCGGGTGAGGGCGGCACTTTGAATAATCTATACGGAAATTTTGTCGAAAAAATGCAGCTTGCTTTTGAGTGTAATCTTTGCTATAATGACTATCAAGTTTTAATTTTTTGACACTTAGCTTGAAGATGGCTCATATATTGAAAATAAAAGCGAAGATGGGGAGAAAGCCTGCATCGACCGACAGAGATGGAACTGAAAGCTGAGAAGTTCCTCGGAATCGTGAAAGGTGAGCCACCCTGGAGCTGCCTGCTGAAGATAAGTAAGCGGTGCCGGTGCTGCCGTTATCCAGAAAGCTTGTGCTTGAGTGACCGGAAATTCCGGTAATCAGAGTGGTACCACGGGGTGTAACACCCGTCTCTGCCTTTTTAGAGACGGGTGTTGTTTTTTTTCTCACAAACATTAAACGGAGGTGCGAGAAATGCTTTTTGAACAAATGTATGCCGATCGGGCGAAATTGATGAAGACATCAGAAATTCGTGAGTTCTTTAAACTGACTGAACAACCGGATGTGATGTCTTTTGCGGGTGGATTCCCCAGTGCTGAATTTTTCCCCATGGGAAAAATTGCGGAAGTGATGCATGAGCTCATTAATGAGGAAGGCAAATCTGCGCTGCAGTACGGACCTACTGAAGGGAATCTTGAGTTGCGTAAATATTTAGCCGAGAAGATGACTGGCGAAGGAATGCCTTCCTCTGTAGATAATTTGCTTATCACGAACGGCTCCCAGCAAGGGATGGATCTCTTGGCAAAGGTGTTTGTAAATCCGGGTGATTTGGTTATTGTGGAAGAACCGGGTTATGTGGGCGGCCTGGGAGCTATTCATAACTACCAGGGCGACCGTGTGGCTATCCCCCTTGACGATGAAGGAATCCGCACTGATCTTCTGGCTGTAAGGCTGCGTAAGATGCAATTGGAAGGGCGGATGCCTAAGTTTGCCTACGTGGTGCCTAATTTCCAGAATCCTACCGGCATTTCCATGTCTCTTGAGCGGCGCAAAAAGATGTTGGCACTGGCTCAGGAATACAACTTTATGATTATTGAAGACAATCCCTATGGCGAAATCCGCTACGAGGGTGAGCCGCTTCAGAGCATTAAATCGATGGATACTGAGGGCCGTGTGATTTATCTTGGCTCCTTCTCCAAAACTTTTATTCCCGGCATTCGTGTGGGCTGGATTGTGGCGGAAGAAACGCTGGTTCAGAAAATTGCCTGTGCGAAGCAGGCTACAGACCTCTGCTCCAGCTCTCTCGGCCAGAGAATGGCTTGCCGCTTTGCTGCCAGCGGTTATATCGAACAGCATGTCTCCTCCTTGATTTCCCTTTATAAGGCTAAACGTGACTTAATGCTTTCCTGTTTTGAGCAGCATTTTCCCCAAGGTGTAACTTGGACACGGCCTGAGGGCGGCTTTTTTGTCTGGGTGACTTTGCCGGAAGGGATGAGTGCCCGTGAAGTATTGTTGAAGGCTGTGGCGCGTAAAGTGGCCTTTGTGGACGGAGCCGGCTTCTTCGTCAATAATAACGGAAAAAATACTGCCCGGTTTGCTTTCTCCGAGGCCAGCGAGGAAAAAATCACGCGTGGCATGAAAATACTGGGAGAGTTGATGCACCAAGAAATGGCCGTTTTTAATAAGGCAAGATCAGCTTAAGCGCAAAGCTGTAAAGTTGGAGGACGTATGAGTCAAAATTTTTATGAACAGGCTGATTGGAGGAGCAGTAAAAACCGGCTGTATTTGTTGGTTGGCTAAGGTTAAGAATATACTAAGACAAACAGTTAACCAATAATTTGCAGAAACGGAGCCGATATAATGAGCGACAGATTTACAGTAGGACTTATATCTGGACTTGCTGCCGGCACGGTTTACCTTTCATGGAGTCTTTTCTCGCGACATGTTCTTGGCTTTGCTAAGCTTAGTATTGCGGAATATGGCGCGGCGTTGACTTTCAACAGATTGCCTAATGAGCTGGAGCTTATTCATTACGTTTGGGGTGGAGTTGGCGCGCTTTGTTTTGCTATCGCTATAGGCATAATCTTTTCTTTTCTTATTTTGCTGATTGGCATTAAGCATCTCTATTTAAAAGCAATCGTCTACAGTTGGGCAGCTTGGTATACCCTGATCGACATTTTAATTATTCGCTTGGTTGATGCAAAGCTGCAAGTAGCCATTGAAACTGCTCTGTCAGCATCAATTAACGCAACTTTATATGGGGCAATTCTGGCGTTTGTTTATTTAAGAATTGGCGGCGAACTGAGAGTTAAAAGCGATTAACCGGACTGACAGGCGCTTTGAAATCTTTTTTTAACACGGCGATTGCCAAACTTCAAGTCTTCCTTAGCTTTGGCTGCTGTAGCTTTTGCTGAGTTTTTAACCTCTTGATGCGGCAACATTTTTCGGCTATAATGATTTTAAGATGTGCTGGTGTGGCTCAAAGGCAGAGCAGCGGTATCGTAAACCGCAGGTTGCGAGTTCAATTCTCGCCACCAGCTCCAATGAAATAAAATCCTTAGAATCATAAAGATTCTAAGGATTTTTATTTTACAGGGGACAAGTGATTTGTCCCACTCGTCCACGCGACCACCCCGCCCTTGCGGGCACCCCTCCAGAGGAGGGGAATATTTGTAAGTCAGGCTACTATGAGACTAGAGCAACGCTTCGGCAGGGCGTTTGCCTTTTGCAGTGTGCAGCATATATTGAATTGCAGCAATTTTTTAGTATCACAAGCGTTAGAGGAGGAAATAATGGTGAAAATAGTTGAAAGCAATTTGGTGTTCACTTCCGGCAGAGTAGAAAGACGGATGTCGGTAAGGCATTCTACGCAACGCATTGCTATTCATCACACCGCGTCAGGCGATGTTTCTGCCGAAACAGTCCATGGTTGGCATCGCAACCGTGGTTGGATGGGTATTGGCTATCACTATCTTATCCGGCAAGACGGCGATATTGAGCGCGGCAGGGCAGAAGAATTGCGGGGTATTCATGCTCCGGCGGCTAACGCTAATAGTATGGCCATTGCCTTGGCAGGCAATTTTGAGCTTCTCCCACCCGCCGCCGTTCAAATAAACGCCCTCGTCTGGCTGATCCGTGATATTCGTTCCCGTTATGGGAAACTCACGCTGATTAGGCACAGCGACTTGCAAGCAACAGCTTGCCCTGGGCGGCTTTTCCCTTGGCAGGAATTGCAGAGAAGGCTTCAGCAGCGAACGCATCAGGTTGTGAGAGGAGATACGCTCTTTAGTTTGGCGCAAAGTTATGGCGTGACAGTCGAACAACTGCGCCAGTGGAATAATTTGTCCTCGGGTATGATTCGCGTGGGGCAGCTACTTGTTGTCTCGCAAAATATTTAAAAAAGTTAAACTTTTTTAAGCGAAAGTATAGACAAAATATTTGCATCATGTTAAAATTATAACAAGCAAAGGTTATAGTGGTTAACAAGGTCTATTGTGTTTGGCTCTGTATGTTAAGTCTTTGTGAATATGGCTGAATTGAGTAATGTCCGGCGTTAAACAAAAAAATTTTTAGGGGCATAATTGGTTCAGCAATTAGGGAAAATAGTGGCAAGCGGCATAAATAACGAACAAAGGAGGTAAGCAGCATGGCAATTCAGCAGATTTATGTCCTTTCCGATGCGAGGGACGAACTCCTACGCGAGTTTATGCTGGCCTCAGGAGCTTATAAAGCAGAAATCCTGGCCAAGATTATTGATTTAGATGAAGAAATAGAAGAAAGAAAAAACTAACCGGCAGGGAAAGCCGGTTTTTCTTTTTTACCATACCAGGAAATTATATAGTTTCCAACGCAATGAGGGGTGTCGCAGCGGTGGCATCTCTTTCGGGCGGGTTTGAAACCCGCCCCTACCATGGGGTGTTGAGGGGCGGCGTTCTGTAGGGGCGGCAAGATAAATGGTTGACGAATTGTGCAGGAATATCTACAATTATAAATAGTATCTCTAAATTCAGAAAGAGAGAGGGTGGGGGTCATGGCCGACTTGTCAAATGGAGAATTGCTGCTGCGTTTGATCCTGGCCGGTATCTTGGGAGGTGCAGTCGGTTTTGAAAGGGAGCGCCATAACCGTCCTGCCGGGTTACGTACTCATATTCTCGTCTGCCTGGGTTCTGCCCTTGTGATGATTGTCTCTGTTGTCGGTTTTGGCGGTGCTTTAGGCCCGCGAGGAGATCAGGCACGGATTGCTGCGCAGGTTGTGAGCGGAATCGGTTTTTTGGGTGCAGGTACAATCATGCGGCAGGGCAGCTCGGTGCGAGGGCTTACTACAGCGGCCAGCCTCTGGGTTGTGGCTGCTGTTGGCTTGGCGACAGGTATCGGATTGTATCTAGCGGCAGTTTCAACAACGGTCTTAATTTTAATCAGTCTGTTTTCGCTCACCAAGATTGAAGAGAGGATGGCAAAAGATCGTTCCCGCAAGTCGCTATGGCTGAGAGCTGTTGACCAGCCGGGTTTGCTTGGTCGAGTGGGTACCGTCTTAGGTGATCACAATGCCGGCATCACGAGTGTTAATTTGTCGGAGTCCAATTTTATGGAGGCATATAATACTCAAACGGTAGCCATTGAAATGTTGGTCAGTGTGCCGGTGGGCTTTAGTTCACGCAGACTGATGGAGCATCTTTTGCGCATTCCCGGGATGCTGGAAGTTTCCTGGGAAGGGGAAGATACAGGCGTGTGTGAGCTGCCGCAGACTTGAGCAGTTAAGATTAGTTTCAAGCAATGAAAAGTAAGAACAATAGAATCTCGGTATTAATAGCTCTGTAACTTAACAGAGCAGCAAGATGTCTCAAAGTAATGGTTGAGACATCTTTTTCTGTTTATTGAGACAAGGTGTAAAAAAATAAGCTAAATTGAGCAAAATAGCTTTATTGGCTGTAGATAATGAGCCAGGCGGTTTATAGAGCAGTTCTGCTTATTGAGTGCATTTTTGGAAAAAGCTATAATAGTGATATGGTCAGCGAAGGTCAAAGAGGGGTAGACGATGAGTAATTTAGCCGGCAGTATTGAACTATATATTAGACGGCTGCTGGATGCCAGCCCAAACGCCGCTATTTGCCTGCAACGGAGAGAATTGGCAGAGCACTTTGCCTGCGTTCCATCCCAGATAAACTATGTCCTTTCAACCCGTTTCACTCTTGAGCGCGGCTATTTGGTGGAAAGCCGGCGCGGTGGCGGCGGATACCTGCGTATTCGCAGGCTGGATTTGAACCGCGACAAAGTGCTGCAACTGCTGGAGATGCGCCAGAGCTTAGCAGGCCAAAATCTTTCACTGCAAAAAGCGACTGATTTTGTCCACCGTTTGGTAGAGGCACGACTAGTGACTCGTCGTGAAGGCTTGCTAATGAAAGCTGTCATTAGTTTTGAACAGCAAAAAAGGGATGATGTCCTGGAAATCTTCCGTGGGGTGATGCTGTCCCGCATGATTGAAGTTTTATTGCATGAAACTTAACAGGAGGCGGTAAGAATGTTGTGCAATGAGTGCAAGAAAAGACCGGCAACGGTCCACTTAACATACATTATTGATCATGAGCAGACGGTGCAGCATCTCTGTGAACAGTGCGCCAGGGAAAAGGGAGATTTTCATTTTGACTCGCACCCTCCCTTTTCTATTCATAATCTGTTGACAGGCTTGATGAATCTGGATGCTCAGCCGGCTGCGCAAGTGATGGGACATACGGTGAAGATGCAGTGTGAAAACTGCGGTCTAACGTATGCACAGTTTGGTCAGATTGGACGATTTGGCTGCAGCTGTTGCTACCTGACTTTTGCCGACAGGCTGACATCATTGATGCGGCGTATCCATGGTTCAACGCAGCATGTGGGAAAAGTGCCTGCCAGGGCAGGTGGTCAAATTAAGTTGCGCAGGAGTATTGAAGAAATGAGGGAGCATCTGCAAAACCTTGTTGAGCGGGAGGAGTTTGAGCAGGCGGCACAGGTGCGTGATAAAATCCGTGAGTTGGAAGCTAGTGCTCAAAATGGGGGTGATGGCCATGAAGAGTGCTAAAGGTGTCGGTTTGCAGAGCAGTAAATGGATGAGCGGCTCGGGGCCTGACGGAGAAATTGTGATGAGCAGCCGCGTTCGTTTAGCCAGAAATATACAGCAATTTCCTGTTCCTTTTTTGGCAACAGACAGTCAATTGAGCAAAGTTGCGGAGCAAGTGCTGGCAGCAAGCTGTTTGCTGCGGGAACAAATGGGAGATCTATCTTTTTTAAAGATCGATCATCTCGAGCCGCTGCAAAGACAGGTCTTAGTTGAGAAACACTTGATTAGCCCGCTGTTAATCAAAGAGCCGCATAGTTCCGCAGTTTTATTGCGCGGTGACGAGGCTGTCAGCATTATGGTGAATGAAGAAGACCACCTGCGGATTCAGTGTCTACTGCCCGGCCTCCAGTTGGAGATGGCGCTGGAGGAAGCAAACATTTGCGATGATTTGCTGGAAGCCAGTTTGGATTATGCTTATGACGGGCAATGGGGATTTCTGACTACCTGTCCAACTAATGCAGGAACAGGACTACGAGCTTCAGTCATGGTTCACCTCCCGGCATTGGTACTGACAAAGCAGATCAATAGGGTGCTTTCTGCCATTGCCCAAGTAGGCTTGGCAGTACGTGGGATGTATGGTGAGGGGTCAGAGGTTACGGGAAATCTTGTCCAGATTTCTAACCAGATAACGCTGGGGCAAAGCGAAGTTGAAATTGTTAAGAATCTCTCCGGCGTGACGCGGCAAGTTGTTGAGCAGGAAGCGCAGGCTCGCCAGATTCTGTTAAATGAGGGGCGGGACCGGGTTTGCGACCGCGTCAACAGAGCTTTTGGAGTTCTGAGGCACTCCTGGTTGATGTCGTCTCAAGAGGCTATGCACCTTTTATCCGATGTGCGTCTAGGCGTTGATTTAGGCTTGATCAGAGAAGTGCCAGGCACTATCTTAAAAGAACTTATGGTGTTTTTGCGGCCTGCCTGCTTGCAACTCGAAGCAGGCAACCCACTGGAAGGTATTGACCGTGAACGGGAGCGAGCCCGTTTAATTAGAAGATGGCTCATGCCAGAGGAAAACGCCGAATAAGCGGGAGGAGGAAATTAAATGTTTATGTTTGGCAGGTTTACCGAAAGAGCGCAAAAGGTTTTAGTGCTTGCTCAAGACGAGGCTAAGCGGTTTAATCATAGTTTTGTGGGCACAGAGCATATTCTGCTGGGCTTAGTGAGAGAAGGTGAAGGAATTGCGGCTAAAGTCCTGCTGTCACTTGGGGTGGAGCTTGATAGTGTTCGTTCCGAAATTGAGAAACTGATTGGCAAAGGTGATCAGCGTTCCGGCCCACAGGGGGCAAACTATACTCCGCGCGCCAAAAAAGTAATTGAATTGGCCATTGAAGAAGGACAAAGCCTGGGGCACAATTATGTGGGCACGGAGCACTTGCTGCTGGGACTGATCCGGGAAGGGGAGGGAATTGCGGCACAGGTGCTGACAAATCTTGGCGTGGATCTGAACCGGGGCCGCAAGTCGGTTCTTGCCTTGCTGGGCAGCAGCGATGATACGCGGCTCCAAGAGGAGTCTGCTAATCGTACTTCTAGCACGCCCACTGTTGACCAGTTTGGGCGGGATTTAACCAAGTTGGCTAAAGAGGGAAAACTGGATCCTGTCGTTGGGCGGGAGACTGAAATTGAACGGGTGATTCAGGTTCTGTCACGTCGGACAAAGAATAATCCTTGCCTGATTGGGGAGCCAGGCGTGGGGAAAACTGCTATTGCTGAAGGGTTGGCGCAACGGATTATTGAGGTGCGTGTTCCGGAAACACTCAAGGATAAACGGGTGGTTACACTGGAACTTGCTGCGGTGGTGGCCGGCACAAAATACCGTGGCGAATTTGAGGAGCGACTGCGCAAGCTAATGGAAGAACTGCGCTCCGCCGGCAATGTGATCGTCTTTATTGATGAGCTTCATACCTTAATAGGTGCCGGCGCTGCCGAAGGCGCCATCGATGCTTCCAACATCTTAAAACCGGCGCTGGCTCGCGGAGAAATGCAGGCTATCGGTGCAACAACTTTGGATGAATACAGAAAGCATATTGAGCGTGATCCGGCATTAGAACGCCGTTTCCAACCGATAACAGTGGGTGAGCCCACAAAAGAGGAGTCGCTGGAAATTCTTAAAGGACTTCGTGACCGCTACGAAGCTCACCATCGGGTCAAGATTACGGATGAAGCGTTAAGCGCGGCGGTCGCCTTGGCGGATCGCTATATTAGCGACCGTTTTTTGCCGGATAAAGCAATTGATTTAATTGATGAGGCGGCATCCCGGGTTAGGATGAAGGCTTACACTGCGCCGCCGGACTTGAAAGAGCTGGAGTCTAAAGTAGAGACGTTGCGCAACGAAAAGGAAGCGGCTGTCCGTGGTCAGGAGTTTGAACTGGCAGCCAAGCTGCGGGACAAAGAACATCTGATGAAGGAAGAACTGCAAAATCTGAAGAGATCATGGGAGCAACGCAAATCAACCGATACCCGCTCTGTTGTCACTGAAGATATTGCTCAGATTGTTGCGGCTTGGACTGGTATCCCGGTAAAGCGGCTGGAAGAAGAAGAAACGGAAAGACTATTAAACATGGAGTCTATTCTGCACCAGCGGGTGATTGGTCAGGATGAAGCGGTGAAAGCAGTATCGCGAGCTATTCGCCGAGCCCGCGCCGGGCTAAAAAGTCCTAAGCGGCCGATCGGCTCGTTTATCTTCCTTGGTCCCACCGGGGTGGGTAAAACGGAATTGGCCCGGGCGTTGGCAGAGAGTCTCTTTGGCGATGAAGATGCCATGACTAGCCTAGATATGTCTGAGTATATGGAAAAGCATACTACTGCTCGTTTAGTGGGGGCGCCTCCAGGTTATGTAGGTTATGATGAGGGAGGCCAACTGACGGAAAAAGTACGGCGCAAGCCCTACTCTGTCATTCTCTTTGATGAAATCGAAAAGGCGCACCCGGAAGTGTTTAATGTGTTGCTGCAGGTACTGGAAGACGGGCGTCTTACTGACGGCAAGGGTCGCACCGTAGATTTTCGCAACACCGTAATTATTATGACGTCCAACGTGGGCGCCAGCGAATTGAAAAAACAGTCCACCATGGGTTTTAGGACGGGAGATCGGGAAAAGACTTACGAGGATATGAAGAGCAAGGTGATGGATGAATTAAAGCGCTCCTTCCGTCCCGAATTTTTAAACCGGGTTGATGAAGTAATCGTCTTTCACCCGTTGACAGAGGAACATTTAATGGAAATCGTGGATTTGATGTTGATTGAGCTAGGCAATCGCCTAAGCGACTATAAGATGGGACTAAAAGTCAGCGCAGCTGCTAAGGCCTTGCTGGCGAAAGAAGGATATGATCCCACCTTTGGGGCAAGGCCGCTGCGCAGAGTGCTGCAAAAACGGATTGAGGACGAAGTTTCGGAAAGAATATTGCGCGGCGAATTTACCCAAAATGATCTCATCTTGGTGGATGCGGCGGACGGACAGCTGGTTTTTTCTAAGGATGAAGCGGCTGTCGTAAAACAGGAGTAAGCTTTTTATTTAACTAACTTTTCTGAAAAAAAGGATTTTTACTGATTTCGTCGAAAGTAGAGTAAGTGTTGTGCTAGATAGATACAAAAAACTTTAGATATCTTTCTGTCAGGCAGGTGGTCTTTTATGAAAATAGCAGTTTCCGGCAAGGGTGGTGTGGGTAAGACCACTTTTTCCGCTAATTTGATTCGTGCCTTTGCCAAGCGCGGTTTTAATGTTTATGCGGTAGACGCTGATCCTGACGTGAGCTTAGGTGCTACTCTGGGGCTGCCGGCTCATGAGTTGGCGTCGTTGCGTCCGATTATTGATATGAAAGCATTGATCGACGAGCGTACAGGCGGCGGCGGTGCCTTTTTTACGCTTAATCCTAAAGTTGATGACCTGATTGATGATTTTTCGATTAAACAGGACAAAATCAGGTTTTTGCGCATGGGCGCCGTTAAGCAGGGCGGCACAGCTTGCTATTGCAAAGAAAACTCCTTTCTGTACGCAGTCCTGGCCAGTCTGCTGTTAGATAAAAGTGACATGGTAGTTCTAGATATGAGCGCCGGGATTGAGCATCTTACCCGGGGGACGGCACGGGGAGTCGATCTGATTGTTATCGTGACCGAACCGACTCGGGTATCTGTGGCCACGGCTAAGGTCGTTCAGAAACTGGCGAATGAGCTAAAAATTCGCAACATTAAAGTCTTAGTCAATAAAGTTAGAACTGATAAGGAAAAAGAGTTTGTCCGCTCACAGTTTACAGACGAGGAGCTTTTAGGGATGATTCCTTTTGATGAAGGTGTGTTGGAAAATGCCGTTGAAGAAGAAAGCGGCCTGCTGGCAGGTTCCGGCGTGATGCCCGGTATAGACGAGCTTGCAGATAGCCTTTTAGGGCACAGTTAAGCAAAAGAATTGCTTATATGGGAGGAAAGAGCATGTCGATGACAGCCTTTGATGAAATTTATGCCGGGGCGATAACTGACCAGTCGAAAGCTCCGAAGAAGCTGCTCCAGCGTGCGTATAACGGCGCGATAATCGCCACCAGTTATGCTGAAATTCTGTTGAGCAAGGCAATTCGTAAGTATGGGCCGAATCTACCGGTTGCTTATCCGGATACTGCCTATTATATGCCGGTTATCAGTTCCCTTTCCGGCGTTAAGGTGACTAAGCTTGGTGAGCTGCCGCCTATTCTCAATAAGATGCGCCAGCAGATTAAAGAAAGTCTGACTTTTGAAAACGCCCGTCTGGCTGGTGAGGCTACCGCCTATGCGGCGGAAATAATTGAGGCGCTTCGCTATATTAATGGTGCCCAGCCTCATGTTGCTCCGTGGACCGGCTATTTGCCTGATCCCATTCTGCGTAAGTTCGGGATTCAGCTTGTCGATTGGACTATCCCCGGGCAAGCCATTATTATTGGTAAAGCTAAATCGAGTGAGGCTGCCGCTAAAATAGTCCAGGAACTGCAGGCAAAAGGGATGATGATTTTTCTGGTGAACGAAGTCATCGAGCAGTTGCTGGAACAGAATATGAAGCTTGGCGTGGACTATATTGCTTTCCCTCTTGGCAATTTCACGCAAGTTATTCATGCGGTGAATTATGCTTTGCGTGCCGGGATGTCCTTTGGCGGTATTGCGCCCGGCCTGCGCGAAGAGCATCGTGACTACCAGCGCCGCCGCGTCCGGGCTTTTGTGCTCCATTTGGGTGAAATTGATGACGTGCAGGTTGCGGCCCACTTTGCTGCCATCTTTCTTGGTTTTCCTGTCATCTGTGACACAAAGCTGGAAGAAGAAATTCCTGATTGGTACGTTTCCCACTCTGATTATGATACTTTGGTAAAATACAGTATGGAGCTGCGTGGCATTAAGTTAAAAATCCTTGAAATCCCTGTGCCTATCACCATCGGTCCCGCCTTTGAAGGCGAAACCATTCGCAAAGGCGACATGTATGTGGAAATGGGCGGCGGCCGGACTACAGCTTTTGAGCTTGTGCAAATGGTCTCTGAGGACGAAATTGTTGACGGCAAGATAACTGTAGTCGGACCTGACTTTGATGAAGTTGAAGAAGGCGCCAGGCTGCCGCTAGGCATGATGGTTAAAATCTATGGCAGGAAGATGCAGGCAGATTTTGAAGGTGTGCTCGAGCGGCGAATCCACTACTTCATCAACTATGGCGAAGGGCTGTGGCATGTGGCCCAACGTGATATCTGCTGGTTGCGTGTTTCTAAGGATGCTATTGCTAAAGGTTTCCGCCTGAAGCATTACGGTGAAATTCTGATTGCTAAATTTAAGGATGAGTTCCCCGCTATCGTCGATCGCGTGGAAGTTACTTTGATTACCGATAGAGAACAGGTAGAGGAGAATATTAAAGTTGCCCGTGCCCGCTACGCAGAACGTGATAAGCGCCTGCGCGGCCTTACAGACGAAGCTGTGGATGAGCTGTATTCCTGTATTCTCTGCCAGTCCTTTGCCCCGAACCATATTTGTGTAGTCGCCCCGGAGCGGGTAGGTCTTTGCGGTGCCGTAAGTTGGCTTGATGCGAAGGCTTCCTATGAGATTGACCCTAACGGTCCCAACCGTCCGATTAAGAAAGAGGGTCTGATTGATGCTGAGAAGGGGATGTGGGAGTCGGTAAACGAGTATGTTTATAACAACTCGAACCGGAGCGTGGAAGAAGTCAATCTATACACGCTGATGGATCAGCCTATGACGTCATGCGGCTGTTTTGAAGCAATTCTTGCTATTGTACCAGAAGCAAACGGGTTGATGGTAACGACTCGCGAGCATTCCGGAGCTACCCCCTGCGGCATGACTTTCTCAACTTTGGCCGGCTCAGTGGGCGGCGGCGTACAGGCTCCCGGGTTTTTGGGGATCGGCCGTTCCTATCTTCTGTCCAAGAAATTTCTTAAAGCTGACGGCGGTTTGGCCCGCATCGTTTGGATGCCTAAAGAGCTAAAAAACTTCTTGGGGGATGATCTGCGCCAGCGTGCCGAAGAAGAAGGCTTAGGCGCTGATTTTGTAGATAAAATTGCTGATGAAACCGTGGGAACTACGGGGGAAGAAATTTTACCTTTTCTGGAAGAAAAGGGGCATCCGGCTTTGACCATGGATCCGTTGCTGTAACTGGGAGATCGGGTCGGGGTTAAGTCCGCCCGTCTCTTTTTTTTGCGCGGTGACTTTTCATAGGCTGCTATTTTTCGGTCAGATTTGAGAGTTTTGAGCGAAAGGAGTCCGAATCATGGGGTTAACCGGTCTTGAGATTTTTAAACAGCTACCTAAAACTAACACCGGAGATTGCGGCTTCACTACTTGCCTGGCCTTTGCCATGGCACTGTCTGCGGGCAAAACTTCTCTGGATAAGTGCCCCCACGTTTCCGAGGAAGCGAAAGAAGTATTGGGGGCGGCTGCCGCACCGCCAATAAGGCTGGTCAAAGTGGGTACCGGTGACTATACTGTGCAAATGGGTGAAGAAACTGAGCTCTTTCGTCACGACAAGCGATTTTATCATCCTACCGCTGTCGCAGTACTCATTAAAGACACCGAAGATGTGGCTGCTTGTCTGACTTCTTTTAATGAACTGGAGTTTGACCGTGTAGGAATGCACTACGTTACTGATATGGTAGCTTTGCAGTGTGTTTCCGGTGATGCCGTCAAGTTTAAGGCTGCCGCGCAGACTGTGGCTGCCAACACAGGCAAACCTTTCTTGTTAATTTGCCCTGACGTGGCCGTGATGGCAGCAGCGGCTACAGCCGTTGCCGAGAGAAAACCTCTCCTCTACGCAGCTACTAATGAGAATTATGAGGAGATGACCGCCCTTGCCCAAGAGCTGGCTTGTCCGCTGGCTGTCAAAGGCAATGGTTTGGCGGATCTTTCCGAATTGGTGGAAAAAATTACTAAGCTGGGTCATAAGGAGCTAGTTTTGGACAGCGGCAATCGCGAAACAGCCCAAGTGTTGGCTGACCTTACTCAGCTTCGTCGTTTAGCCGTGCGGAAACGTTTTCGCCCCTTTGCTTACCCTGCCATGGCGTTTACTACGAAAGAGGATTCTCTGGCAGAAATTACACAGGCCGCCGTTTACCTTAGCAAGTATGCCGGACTGATCGTTTTGCATGCCAACAAAAAAGCGGAATTGTTGCCGCTGCTCTCTTGGCGACAGAACCTTTTTACCGACCCGCAAAAACCGATTCAGGTGGAAGCAAAAGCGGTGGCAATAGGCGATGTTACTCCAGACTCCCCGGTCTACATCACTACCAACTTCTCTCTCACCTACTATATTGTGGAAAGTGAAGTGGAAGCAAGCAAAGTGCCGGCCTATATTTTGCCGGTTGACACCGGTGGCGTTTCCGTCCTTACCGCTTGGGCAGCCGGCAAGCTGACCGGCGACTCTATCAATAAGGCTTTGCAGGAAAATAAGCTGGAGGCAAAAGTTAACCATAAGACGCTTGTTCTGCCCGGCTATGTTGCGGTGCTTTCTGGCAATACAGAAGAAGTAAGCGGTTGGAAAGTTTTAGTTGGCCCGCGTGAGGCTTCCGGGATCAGCAAATTCGCAAAAGAGAAATTTGCCAGATAGGAGCTTGTCCCCCAGAAATCAGAGAAAAGGTGGCGCCAATGGATAAAGTAACCGTCTTTTTCTTTCCTGATAATCTAGTGGCCCACGTAGCGCCGGGCACGTCACTGTTGCGGGCAGCCTCACTGGCCGGCGTAGAGCTTAAAAGTACTTGCGGCGGCGATGGCACCTGCGGCCGCTGCCTGGTAAAAGTCAAGGATGGCCGCGTTAAAGCGGAGAACAGCGGTAATATTTCCAAAAAAGCCAAACAGGCCGGTCTGGTCCTGGCATGCAAAACGTTGGCAGACGGCAATATTGTGGTCGACATTCCGCAAGACTCCCGCCTCGCTCAGCATCAAGTGCTCCTGGACAAGAAAGATATTTTGCTGGAAGAGGAAGAATCTTTGCTTGCGGAATATCCTTTTAAGCCTCTCTGCCGCAAAGTAAAGGTAAGCTTGCCTGAGCCTACTTTAACAGAGAATGCCTCTGACTGGACGCGTCTGCAGCTGGCTTTACGGAATAAATTGAACTGCCAGGCTATTCATATTAATCTGCCTGTTTTACGCGTGCTGCCGGAGACATTACGCGCTAAAGACTGGCGTGTGACGGTGACGGTCGCAGAGTTAAACGGTTGCGCCGATGTAGTGCAGGTGGAAGCAGGCCATGACGACAACAAATTCTTTGGCTTGGCAGTTGATATCGGTACTACTACAATAGTAGTAGATCTTGTCGATTTGGACTCAGGTCAAAGTATAGGGAAAAAAGGGTCTTATAACAAACAGGCACGCTTCGGTGATGATGTGATCAGCCGGATGATTCACGCCAGTGAGAAAATAAACGGCTTGGACGAGCTGCATAAGGCTGTGCTTGAGACCATCAACCAGCTTATTGCTGAGTTGCTTTCTCAGTGCCAGGTAAATAGCAAGGATGTACAGTTAGCGGTAGTGGCCGGTAATACCACTATGACCCACCTCTTTTTGTGTCTAAATCCCAAATATCTGCGGCTTGAACCTTATATTCCGTTAGCTACAGCTCCGCCGCCCGTGCGGGCGCAGGAAATAGGGCTGCAGATTAATCCCGCTGCCTATGTGGTTTGCTTCCCCTCGGTTGCCTCCTATGTAGGCGGCGATATTGTGGCGGGGACCTTGGTGACCAAGATGGCTAAAGCTGAGGAAATTGTCCTGTTTATCGATATCGGTACAAACGGCGAAATGGTGCTTGGCAATCAAGATTGGTTAGTGTCATCAGCCTGTTCCGCCGGTCCTGCTTTTGAAGGGGGCGGCATCACCTTTGGGATGCGCGCCATGCAAGGAGCTATTGAGAGGGTAGTGATTGATCAGGCCAGCTTTGATGTTGCCGTTGCCACGGTAGGCGGGCTTAAAGCGGTGGGAATTTGCGGTTCCGGCCTCATCGACTGTTTGGCTCAATTTCGGGAAGCGGGGATCATTGACCGGGCAGGCAAGATGCAGGCAGATATTGCTACGCCTAGGATGCGGCAAGGAGATGACGGCAGCGAGTTTGTGCTAGTCTTTGGCGAAGCGACGGAATGCGGCAAGGATATTGTTGTCACGGAGAATGACGTTAAAAACTTATTGCGGGCTAAAGGAGCCGTCTATGCCGGGATTCGCAGCATGCTGAAAGCCGTTCAGCTTGGTGAAGAGAGCATAGACAAGGTGCTTATCGCAGGCGGTTTTGGCAACTACCTTAATATCCGTGACGCCATTGTTATCGGTCTCTTGCCTGATTTGCCCGCGGAAAAGTATAGCTTTATCGGCAATTCCTCAGTGAAGGGCGCGCGCTTGGCTCTGCTTTCCCAGGAGGCTTTCTATGAAGCGCAGGAGTTGGGCAAGAAGATTACTTACCTGGAATTGTCTGCCGGTAACGATTTTATGGAGGAGTTTATGGCGGCACTGTTTTTGCCTCATACCGATATGACTCTTTTCCCCTCGTTGAGCAAATAGAAATGACGTGAAAAGAAGGGAGGTAGCCAGATGGCCTTCAGAGCAGTAAAAGAAAAATATAGAAGTAGGGTTGGCGAAGTCATCTTAGGAGCCACAAAAGAACAGGGCGGCACCCGTGGTTATACCATTACCGTAGGTGGTGAGAGTGCTTTGCCTTTTCTGCATTTCGAAGGTGAAATCCCTAATCGGCCTGTGGTGGCCTTGGAGGTAAGGGATGTGGCTCCCGCTGATTGGCATACATGTTTTTCCGCTTATTACGGGGATGTTTTCGCAGATCCTGTTGCTTGGGCTAAAAAATGTGTGTCAGAATTTGCCGCCGACCTCATAGTGCTTCATTTGGAAGGGGCTGACCCGGAAGGCAAAGACGCTTCTCCAGAGGAATGTGCCAAGGTGGTTCAAAACGTGCTGGCTGCCGTAGAGTGTCCGCTGATTGTCTTTGGCTGCGGCAAAGCGGAAAAGGATAATAAGGTGTTGCCGGCTGTAGCCGAAGCAGCCGCCGGTGAGAACTTGTTGATTGGCGTTGCGGAACAGGAAAACTATAAGTCTCTGACTGCTGCCTGCATGGTGCATAAGCACAATATTATTGCCCAATCGCCGATTGACATCAATATTTGCAAGCAACTAAACATTTTGATCACCGAAATGAATCTGCCCGCCAATCGAATTATTATCGACCCTACCATTGCTGCAGTCGGGTATGGCCTGGAGTACGGTTACTCTATTATGGAGCGTGCGCGTAACGGAGCGCTGCAGGGTGACAATATGCTGGCTATGCCGATGATTGGCAACGTAGGCTACGAAGTGTGGCGAGTTAAAGAAGCCAATTCCTCGCTTGAAGATTTTCCCGGCTGGGGCCAGCAGGAAACGCGTGGCATTTTGTGGGAAGCCACCACGGCGGCGGCGCTGCTGCAAGCCGGCATGAATATTCTTGTCATGCGCCACCCAAAAGCTGTTGCTCTGGTAAAGGAAAATATTACTGAACTGATGCAAAAAACCGAGCTGGAAAATTAACTCTTTCGGGAGCTTCGTTTGAAAAAAGGCAAAAAGGAGGTTAATAATGTTTATCATCGGCGAGAGAATTAACGGTATGTTCAAAGATATCGCCCAAGCCATCCGCGACGGAGACCCGCGGCCCATCCAAGAATGGGCCAAGAAACAGGAGGCGGGCGGTGCTCGCTATCTCGACATTAATACGGGTCCCGCCGCCAAAGACCAGGTAAAGACAATGCGCTGGCTGGTGGAAAAAACTCAAGAAGTCAGCAATCTGCCTTTGGCTCTGGATTCCACGAACTACGATGCTATCGAAGCCGGCTTGGAAATCTGCAAACATCCCGCCATGATTAATTCCGTCCCCGCCGAGTGGCCTAAAATGGAGCGCGTTTTTACCATGGCTCTCAAGTATAACGCTGCCGTAATCGGTCTGGCCATGAATGAACAGGGCATTCCCAAAGATGCCGATACCCGCGTGGCGCTGGCTATGGAATTGGTGGCTGCCGCCGACTCCTATGGGATTCCCATGGAGGATTTGTATATTGACCCGCTGGTGCTGCCCTGTAATGTAGGTCAAGACCATGGCCCCGAAGTGATGCAGACATTGCGTCAGGTCAAACTGCTTGCCAACCCTGCTCCACGCACTGTGGTGGGCCTTTCCAACATCTCGCAGGGAACGAAGAACAGAGAACTTATTAACCGCATTTTCGCCGCTATGGGAGTGGCCAACGGCTTAGATGCCGCAGTGGCAGACGCCTGCGACCATGAACTGATAGAAGCGATCAGTACCGCCAGAATTATTATGAACTTAGATATCTACTGTGACAGCTATGTTGAGCTTTACCGGAAGCAACAGAAATAGAAGCAATACTACCGTGAGGGAGGAAGATCTGTTGAGTAAAATTGTTTACAATGAGTCTTCCGCTGTGACCCAGTATCCGCCCTGCCAGGGTGGCTGCCCGGTCCATACGGACGTTCAGGAGTACGTTCGACAGATTGCTGTCGGCGACTACGACAAGGCGGTGGCGGCTATTACGGCGCCTAATCCGTTGGCGTCCGTCTGCGGCATGATTTGTGCGCATCCGTGTGAAACGGAGTGCCGGCGCAAAGATGTGGATGAGGCGGTTTCCATTCGCGCTCTCAAGCGATTTGCGCTGGAAAACGGAAACTGGCCGGAAGTAAAAAAAGCGGCAGTGACCCGCCCAGAAAAGGTTGCCGTGGTAGGCGGCGGGCCCGCCGGCTTAGCAGCAGCCCGTGCACTGGCGGAGGCGGGGGTGGCGGTAACTATTTTTGAGCGCTCCGCCGAAGCGGGCGGTGCCATCACCAACTTTATTCCCCACTATCGTCTGCCCATGGATTCCATGCGCAAAGACGTCTCTCGTGTGGCAGATTTGGGCGTGGAGATTAAAACCGGGGTAGAACTAGGCAGGGATTTTTCCATCGACTCGCTAGCCTCAGAGTACCAGGCTGTAGTCTTGGCATTGGGCTTGCCTGCCAGCCGGAGCATCCCCATTCCCGGCGCCGATGCCAAAGATGTGCTTTTGGCGCTGCCATTTTTAAATAGCGCCAAGTACCATAACTTCAACTTTGAGCCGGGACGAAACATTCTTGTCATCGGCGGCGGTAACGTGGCCATGGACGTAGCCCGTCAGGCTATCCGCTGCGGTGCTGAAAGCGTTAAGCTGGCTTGTCTGGAATGCGCCGGCACTATGCCTGCCTTTGCGTGGGAAATAGCTGAAGCTCTGGAAGAAGGAGTGGAGATGTTTCCTGCCTGGGGCCCGAAACGGATTATTACTGACGAGGCCGGCAATATTGCCGGAATGGAAGTGCAGGAAGTCCTCGCCGTCTTTGATGAGCAGAAACGCTTTAATCCTCGCTTCGGCACCAACTTTAACATCATCCCGGTTAACACTGTAATTTTCGCCATTGGGCAAGGCAACGATAACCTGTCTTACCTGATAGATTCCGGGATCGAGTTGACTGAGCGTGGTATCTTGAGATACGATTTGCACACGATGCAGACCACAAGACCTGGCGTGTTTGCCTGCGGCGAACTGGTTTTTGGCCCCGGCTCCGCCGTGAAAGCAATGTCAAGCGGTCAAAAAGTGGCTCTAGCCGTACAAAACTTTTTAGATAAACTGCCCTTTGACGCTCATCTGGCTGATCGTTATGAAGTGCTTGGCATGCTTTCTCCCGCTACGGTAGAGAAGGTAAAGCGCAGCCCGCGGCTTTCAGTGCCGTTCCTTGACGAGCACACCCGTGCGCAGCATAACCGCCATGTGGAGATAGGCTATGATGAGCAGCAAGCACTTTGTGAAAGCCGCCGCTGTATGGATTGCGCTGCGGGAGCGGAATGTATAGAGCAAATTTGTGCTCTCTGCCTTACCTGTTTGCGTACCTGTCCTTACGGAGTGCCACAGATTAATGAAGACGGAATATTCACTATTCGCAACGAAGAATGTCAGGCTTGCGGCCTTTGCGTTGGGATTTGCCCCGCCCGTGCCATTCGCTTCCGGGATAATTATGTCCAACACGCATTCGAGCAGCTTGGCGATGCTTTAAAACAAGCCCAAAGTAATGGCAATCCCGCCACAGTCGTTTTTTGCTGCAGCTACGGTGCCTTTGCGGAGCGTAGTTTCCAAAAGTATATCAATAACGGCAAACCGCAAAACCTGGCAGTCGTTCGTGTTCCCTGTGTGGCGAAAGTGGAGGTGCAAAATATCCTGGAGGCTTTCGCACTTGGCGCAGAAGGTGTTTTTCTGGCTGGCTGTGAGCAAGAGGAAGAATGCAGCTACCTTGATGCGGCCAAATGGGCAGGCAAGCGGGCAGCTCGAGCTCAGGAAATCTTGGCAGAACTTGGGTTGGAGAAAGAGCGGATTGAATATCTAAGTCTTACACCCGCCGAGGTTAGAGACTTTGCTCCGGTAGCTGAAAGGTTTCTGACTAAAGTTGCTTCCGTGCTAAATGGTGGGGGGGGTGAAGAACAATGATTGTGGCTGAACGAAAACCTTTGACTGAAATCATCAAAGCAGTAGCACCATTTGAGAAGGTACTGGTACTGGGCTGCGGCGAATGTGTCACTGTCTGTATGGCCGGCGGCGACAAAGAAGTTAAGGAAACAGCTGCCGCCATGGCAATCGCTCGCAAAAAAGCCGGCAAAGAGCTCGCTGTGAAAACCCAGACAGTGGAGCGCCAGTGTGAATTTGAATATCTGGAAGCGGCCCGCAAACTGGTGGAAGAAGCAGATGTGGTAGTCTCTTTAGCCTGCGGTGTGGGGATTCAGACTATGAACCTCCATTATGCCGAAGTGCAGACTCTCCCCGGTGTGAACACCACTTTTATGGGCTTGCCCCTTCAGCAGGGAGTTTGGGTAGAAAACTGTCTGGGCTGCGGCAACTGTGTTTTGGAAGATACGGTGGGGATTTGCCCCATAGCCCGTTGTTCCAAGAGCATGCTTAACGGCCCCTGCGGCGGTTCCCAGGATGGCAAGTGTGAGGTTAGTAAAGAAACGGAATGCGGCTGGCATCTGATTGTGGAACGGCTGATAAAGTTCGATAAATTGTCTGCTCTTTCGGAAGTTAAGCCTCCTAAAGATTGGGCAACGTCCCATTCCGGTGGACCGAGAAAAATGGTCAGGGAGGATGTGAAGCTGTAATGAGTATGAGCAATTTGCAAAAGGTATTTGCCAGCGGAGCGTTTGCCGTTACCGGAGAACTTGGTCCTCCCAAAAGCGCCGAACGGAAGAAGATTGAGCATCACGCCCATCTGCTTAAAGGCTGTGTGGACGCCGTTAACTTAACAGATAATCAGACTGCCATCGTCCGTACATCCAGCATCGCCTGCGGCAGAATCCTGATTGAGGAGGGACTGGATCCGGTGATCCAGATTACCTGCCGCGACCGCAATCGTATTGCTATCCAGTCTGATGTCTTAGGCGCTGTGGCGCTTGGCATGAAGAATGTCCTTTGTCTGCAAGGAGACCATGCCAACTTTGGCAACGAACCTAGTGCCAAAAATGTTAATGATCTTGATTCGATGAATCTGATTCAGTCCTTGCGGAGGATGCGCGACGAACAGCTTTTTATCGGCGGCGAAAAACTGGAGGCTCCAATTGATCTCTTTATTGGTGCGGTGGAGAATCCTTTTGCCGATCCGTTTGAGTATCGCGCTTATCGTTTGGCAAAAAAAGTGGAAGCAGGTGCCGATTTTATTCAGACGCAGGCCATTTTTGATATGGACCGCTTTGAGCTGTGGATGGAGAAAGTACGGCAACTTGGCATTCATAAAAAAATACCGATCATGGCCGGCGTCATCCCCATCAAATCCCTGGGCGCCGCACGTTACATGAAAAATAATGTTTCAGGCATGATTGTCCCCGATGCAATCATTGACCGGATCAAAGCCGCCGAAAACAAGAAAGAGGAAGGCGTCAAGCTTTGCGTTGAGATGATTGAGCATCTTAAAACTGTGGAAGGGGTGGCCGGGGTACACATTATGGCTGTGGCCTGGGAAGAAATCGTCCCGGAAATAACTGCGAGAGCCGGACTTCTGCCGCGCCCCAAATTTGATTAAACTTTTTGTGAAGGGCCTGATGAAAATCAGGCCCTCACTCTTTATGCCAGGAAATTATATCAGAACACGGAGCGTCTTTTTTTAGGGATTGCATCCTCACCCAGCTGCTTCGCTCGCACGTTTTCGCAGCTGCGAACCGCAATTCTTGCTAACATGCCAAAACCTCCGGGCAGATTGCAAGTGAACCGTTGGCATGTTTTAACGCAGCGAATCGCGGTTCGCTGATCGCTGCTTTCACTTAACGCTCGCTTCAGCATTCTGTGAAAGTCTGCAATTCACTGAAAGAAAGGATGTAGTGAGGTTAAGTTTCGTTACGCCTCCTGAGGCAAGAGGGCAGAGATGGTCTGCGCTTCAGTAATCCCTCTCCCTCTTGTTTAGGACACAGATCCCCTCTCCCTCCGGTGCCATAAAAATCCCCTCTCCCTCTGGGTTAGTACACAGATCCCCTCTCCCTCCGGTGCCATAAAAATCCCCTCTCCCTCTGGGTTAGGACACAGATCCCCTCTCCCTCCGGTGCCATAAAAATCCCCTCTCCTTTTGGGCTAGGACACAGTTCCCCTCTCCCTCTGGGAGAGGGTTAGGGTGAGGGCAGGGTGAGTGGCGGCAATTTTCAGGGTAGGTTGGTGTTGCCCATCACTTTACTCGTGGGGATTCACCCGTAGGGGCGGGTTTCAAACCCGCCCTTGCTAACAGAAGGAGCGTGCAGCTTTTTTCTTGTTGGGCAGGAAATTATATCAGAACACGGAGCGTCTTTTTTTATTGGGCAGGAAATTATATCAGAACACGGAGCGTCTTTTTTTAGTTATTGCATCCTCACCCAGCTGCTTCGCTCGCACGTTTTCGCAGCTGCGAACCGCAATTCTTGCTAACATGCCAAAACCTCCGGGCAGATTGCAAGTGAACCGTTGGCATGTTTTAACGCTGCGAATCGCGGTTC
>JAGXTL010000109.1 GCA_018333635.1 Dethiobacter sp. | reverse complement strand
TCCTCACCCAGCTGCTTCGCTCGCACGTTTTCGCAGCTGCGAACCGCAATTCTTGCTAACATGCCAAAACCTCCGGGCAGATTGCAAGTGAACCGTTGGCATGTTTTAACGCTGCGAATCGCGGTTCACTGATCGCTGCTTTCACTTAACGCTCGCTTCAGCATTCTGTGAAAGTCTGCAACTCACTGAAAGAAAGGACGTAGTGAGACTATAGTTTCGTTACGCCTCCTGAGACAAGAGGGCAGAGATGGTCTGCGCTTCTGCAATCCCCTCTCCCTCTGGGTTTGCACACAGATCCCCCACAGATCCCCTCTCCCTCTGGGAGAGGGTTAGGGTGAGGGCATGAATGAGGCGTCTTTTTTAAAGGCTAGCAAAGCTTACCAGAAGAACCGTCCCCTTGGTTGAAACGGCAGAAAGGAATGAGAAGGAATGGGATTTTTTAGCAAAATAAAGGAAGGGCTAAAAAAGACGCGCAGCGGCATTATGGGGCGAATGGAGGGTTTATTTGCCCGCAATGCTTTTGACGATGAATTTTATCAGGAGTTAGAAGAGATCCTCGTGGCCGCCGACGTGGGAGTGGCGACTACGCTTGAATTGGTGGCAGCCCTGCGCCAGAAAGTAAGAGAAGAAAAAGTCAGGGAAGCGGGCGAGGTAATGGAAATTCTCAAAGGGCTGCTGCTGGACATTTTGGGCCGCGAACGGGTTCCTCTTAACACGGCTGAAAAACCGGCGGTGATTCTCGTCCTTGGTGTGAACGGCGTTGGCAAAACTACCAGTATCGGCAAGTTGGCCGGCCGCCTGAAAAAAGAAGGGAAACAAGTGCTGCTCGCGGCAGGCGACACGTTCCGCGCTGCTGCCATAGAACAGCTGGAAATCTGGGCTGAGCGTGCCGGCAGTGAAATTATCAAGCACCAACATGGAGCCGACCCATCGGCAGTGATTTTTGACAGTATCACGGCTGCTCTGGGACGAAAACGTGATGTGGTGTTGTGTGATACGGCTGGACGGTTACATAATAAAGCCAACTTAATGGAAGAATTGAAAAAAATACGCCGAGTGGTTGAAAAAGCTTTGCCCGGCGCCCCGCATGAAGTTTTGCTGGTGCTCGATGCCACTACCGGACAAAACGCTTTGGCTCAAGCTAAAGTTTTCAACGAAGCGGCCACCCTTACCGGAGTTATCCTTACCAAGCTGGACGGCACGGCCAAAGGCGGGATTGTCATCGCCATTGCTAAAGAGCTAAAAGTGCCTGTAAAATTTGTAGGCGTCGGTGAAGGCGTTGAGGACCTTCAGCCCTTTGACCCGACAGAGTATGTCAATAGCCTTTTTAGCTTAGAATGACACCATCAGAAGGATGAAAATAGTCCTTCACTCTCTGCCCTCACCCGTACCCCGTAGGGGCGGGTTTCAAACCCGCCCAAGCAGATGGAAGATGCTATTTTCAGAGCAGAAATAAATAGAGGCTGTAAAGCAGAAAGCCTTTACAGCCTGTTCGGGATGTGGTAAAATGCTGGAGGAGACTACGCGAGTCAATCTGCTTTATGATTTTTACGGTAACTTTTTGACAGTGAGACAGCGCGAGTGTCTGGAGTTATACTACCAGCACGATTTGAGTTTGGCGGAAATTGCCGTCAATTTAGGGATTTCGCGCCAAGGCGTGCACGATTTAATCAAAAGAGGCGTCAGGACGCTGGAGAAGACAGAAAAGCGTCTTGGTTTGGTTGCTCGATTTGCTCTGCGGGAAAAAGATTTGCGAAAACTACAGGTGCTTCTGACTGCAGAGGAGATTCCGCTTGACCTTCGCACAGAGGCCTTGGCTATTGTGGAAAGACTTCTGGATTAAGCAGGCTGGAGGATGTAAAAATGCTTTTTGAAAGCCTTTCAACCAAGCTGCAGAACACACTAAAACGTCTGCAGGGGAAAGGGAAGTTGACTGAAAAAGATATTGATGCCGCACTGCGGGAAGTCAGGCTGGCTCTGTTGGAAGCAGATGTGAATTATAAAGTTGTCAAAGACTTTGTGGCAGGCGTAAAAGAACTTTGCCTCGGGGGTGCCGTGCTGGAGAGTCTGACACCAGGCCAGCAGGTCATTAAAATTGTTAACAATGAGCTGACTAGATTGATGGGCGGTACTGTGGCCAAGCTGAACCATGCTCCCAATCCGCCTACTATAATCATGATGGTAGGTCTGCAAGGTTCGGGTAAAACTACGTCGGCGGCTAAGCTGGCTAATTTATTAAAAAAGAAACAGAATACACCGCTTTTGGTGGCGGCTGATATTTATCGACCAGCGGCCATTAAACAACTACAGATACTGGGAGAACAGCTGGGTATCCCGGTTTTTCAGCTGGGGCAGCAGGATCCGGTGCAGACGGTGAAAGGCGCACTCGAACATGCTATAAAGTACCGTCACGATTATCTGGTTATTGATACTGCGGGACGATTGCATATTGACCAAGCGTTAATGGATGAGTTAGCTCGCATTGAAAAAGCGTTGAATCCCCAAGAGATACTTTTGGTTGTCGATGCCATGACCGGGCAGGATGCTGTTAATGTGGCCCAGTCTTTCCGGGACAAACTGGGACTAAGCGGCGTGGTGTTAACCAAACTGGATGGTGACACACGCGGCGGGGCAGCTCTCTCTGTGCGAGCGGTAACCGGCTCTCCTGTAAAATTCGTCGGTTTGGGTGAAAAAACAGATGCATTTGAGCCGTTCTACCCGGAGCGGATGGCTTCGCGAATCCTTGGCATGGGGGATGTGCTGACTCTGATTGAGAAAGCGCAATCCACCTTTGATGAGAAAAAAGCGCGTGAGATGGAAAAGAAGCTGCGCTCTCAACAATTTACTCTGGATGATTTTTTAGATCAGTTGCAGCAACTAAAAAAGATGGGCCCCATCAACCAGCTGCTGGAAATGATGCCCGGCATGGGCGGTATGGGAAAAAAACTGAAAGGCATGTCGGTCGACGAAAAAGAATTTGTTAAAGTTGAGGCTATCATTAACTCTATGACAAAAAAAGAGCGCCAGCTTCCGTCCATCCTAAACAGCAGCCGGCGGCGAAGAATAGCCCTTGGCAGCGGCACTAAGGTTCAGGATGTTAATAATCTGCTGAAACAGTTTGAGATGATGCAAAAAATGATGAAGCAGTTTGGCAAAGCGGAAAAGGTAAAAGTGAAAGGGAAGGGGAAAGGCCGGTTTCCCTTCAGCTAAGGGAAACCGCCATACCCTAGACAAGGAGGTGAAAAAGATGGCAGTTAAAATTCGTTTGAAGAGGGTCGGCGCTAAAAAGCGACCGTTTTACCGAATTGTTGTGACAGATTCACGCTCTCCGCGGGACGGTGCCTTTATTGAAGAAATTGGCTACTATAATCCAACGACTGAGCCGACCACACTAAAAATCAACGGTGATAAAGCGCAGGAATGGTTGCTAAAGGGTGCCCAGCCCTCCGATACGGTCAGAGCTCTTTTAGTTAAAGCGGGTATCGGTAAACAGTAAAATATGGACGGTGATGAACGATGAAGGATTTGGTTGAATTCATCGCCAAGGCCTTGGTGGACCATCCGGAACAGGTCCGTGTGGAGCAGTTGGAAGACAGTCGCACCATCACACTGGAGTTGTATGTAGCTCCGGCAGATATGGGTAAGGTAATCGGTAAACAAGGCCGGATTGCCAAAGCTATCCGGACTGTGGTCAGCGCGGCGTCGACCAACGAGAGAAAGCGGGTCGTGGTGGAAATCGTCCAGTAGGCAGGTGAACCAGATTGGCAGAGTTGGCGGCTATCGGTAAGGTGATTAACACCCACGGGGTTAAAGGCGGCTTAAAAGTCCTGCCTCTCTCCGATTTTCCTGAACGGCTGAAAGCTCTGAGTCATGTTTTTTTAGAGCAAGGGGCTAGCGTCAAAGAGCATGAAGTGACTGACGCGTTTGTTCACGGACGTTTTTGGGTATTATTCCTGCGTGGGATTGAAGCTTGCGACAGCGCAGAACGCTTGATTGGCGCGTTGATTTCCATTCCTCTCTCTGAGAGAATGCCTCTACCAACGGATGTCTATTACTTAGACCAGATAATTGGCCTGGAGGTCTACACTGTAAATAGCGTTTACCTTGGCCGTGTACGGGAAGTGCTGCAGACCGGCAGCAATGATGTGTACGTGGTCAAAGATGAGAAAGAGGGAAGTCGTGAAACACTGATCCCCGCGCTTAAAACGGTGGTACAAATTGACCTTCGCCTAGGCCGTATCCTGGTGGATCCCCCTGAGGGGCTCTTGTGAGGTGAATCGGTTGCGCATTGACATTATAACAATCTTTCCGGGAATGTTTACTGCTTTAGAATCAAGCATAGTCCGTCGGGCGGTAGAAGCGGGACAGGTAGAAATCGAGATTACAGATTTACGCTGCTTTGCGAACAATAAACATCGGAATGTGGATGATTATCCGTACGGCGGAGGTCCGGGAATGGTGATGCAGCCCGCACCGTTTTTTCTGACACTGGAACATTTACAGGCCAGTGATGAGCGGCGGGGCCCTGTTATCCTTCTCTCACCCCGGGGCAGACGGTTTTGCCAAGCGAAAGCTTGCGAGCTGGCAAAAAATAGGCGTTTGTTTCTGCTTTGCGGACACTATGAAGGCGTCGATCAGCGAGTGCAAGATGTGCTGGTGGATGAAGAAATCTCTTTGGGAGATTTTGTGCTTACCGGCGGGGAAATTCCCGCCATGGCTGTTGCCGATGCAGTAGTCAGACTTCTGCCAGGAGTGCTGCCGGCAGAATCAACGCTGCAAGAATCTTTTAGCGAAGGGCTATTGGAGTACCCGCAATATACGCGGCCAGCCGAGTTTCGCGGCATGTCTGTGCCTGATGTGCTGTTGTCCGGTAACCATGAAAAAATTCGTCGCTGGCGCCGGGAACAGGCTCTATTACAGACATTGCGCAGCCGTCCGGAACTTTTGCAGACGGCCAAGCTGACGGCGGAAGAAAGACGAATACTCCTTGATGAGGCAATCCGTCTCGGCATCGAGCTCTAATGAGTAATTGTCATCTTAAATTTTCGTTAACGCTTACCTTACTAAATGTTTTAGGACGAAAGGAGGACAAAAATGGATATCATCAGTCAGATAGAAGCAGAGCAAAGCAAAAAAGATTTGCCGCAGATTGCGCCTGGGGACACAGTACGTGTACACGTTAAAGTCGTGGAAGGAACTCGCGAGCGCACGCAGATATTTGAAGGCGTTATTATTAAACGTCAAGGCGGAGGCTTGCGTGAGACATTTACTGTGCGCCGGATTAGCTACGGCATTGGTGTGGAAAGGACATTCCCGCTTCATTCTCCCAAAATAGAGAGGCTGGAAATAATGCGCCACGGTGTTGTGCGGCGGGCCAAACTGTACTATCTTAGGAAATTGACAGGCAAGGCTGCACGCATTAAGGAAAAACGCTACTAAAAAAAGTGGACTGTGTTACAGTCCCTTTTTTTGCTGCCATTAGTTTTACAACGGGAGAGGAAGAACAAAATGTGTGATTCAGGGAAGAAGGAAGTGTGGGAATGGATTAAATCCGTTCTTGTGGCCGTTATTTTGGCACTTGTTATCCGGGCATTCCTAGTAGAGGTTTTTCTGGTGCAGGGTCAGTCGATGTTGCCTACACTTCACGATAGGGAGCGGCTAGTTGTCAGCAAAGTCCAGTACTATTTCCGCCAGCCTTTACCCGGTGAAATAGTTGTATTTGAGGCTACCGTTGAGAGAGACTTTATCAAGCGCGTTATTGCTGTTGCCGGCGATGAAGTGCGCATTGAGCCTGAGGGTGTCTATGTCAACGGTGAGCTAATCGAGGAGCCATACGTTCTGGAAAGAGCTAGGGAACCTTTCGGTCCGGTGGTGATTCCTGATGGTTCAGTGTTTGTCATGGGCGACAACCGCAATAATAGTATGGACAGCCGCCATCCCAGCGTGGGCCTAGTCTCGTTGAATCAGCTCAAAGGAAAAGCCGTATTGGTGTTTTGGCCGCTGGAAAGCATACGTATTGTCCAACACCGCTAAAAGGCAGGTTATCTCATGGATGTGCAATGGTATCCCGGCCAGATGGCCAAAGCAAAAAGAGTGTTGCGTGAAAACCTCAAGCTGGTGGATGCAGTGATTGAAGTATTGGATGCTCGTCTGCCCGCTTCCAGCCGCAATCCGGATATCCGTGAAATACTGGAAAGACGCCCGGTAGTAGCGGTATTGACTCGCCCTGATCTGGCAGACCCTTCTCAGACTGCAGCTTGGTTGCACAGCTTGCGGGAAGACTATTTTGCTGTGGTCGCGGCAAATGGCAGCACCGGGGAAGGCATAAAAAAATTATTGCAGTTGTTAAGGACTTTGCCCCGCCGGCGAAAACACGGGCAACGTCCTTTGCGTTTGATTATTATAGGTATCCCTAATGTTGGCAAATCATCGCTGATCAACCGGCTGATCGGCCGCAGCGCTACTCAGACCGGCGATAAGCCCGGCATTACCAAGCAGCCGCAATGGGTGCGTCTGCAGGCAGGTCTGGAGCTCTTAGATACACCGGGGATGCTTTGGCCGAAAATCAGCTGCAAAAAACAGGCTTTCAGACTTGCTGCCGCCGGCGCGGTGAAAGATGAAATTCTCGACCCGGTGGAATTAGGGATTGAGTTGCTCTCTTTCATGCGGCGGCATTTTTGGCAACAACTGCAGCAGCGCTATGGTTTGGAAAACTCTGCTGCCGGTGCCCGGGAGATTTTGGCTGATATTGCCAAGCGCCGTGGCTGTCTGCTCAAAGGCGGCGCTGTTGATCTGGAAGCGGCGTCACGACTGTTTGTCAAAGACTTGCGCGAGGGACGACTTGGGCGAATAACTTTGGAGAAACCGGGAGAACAGGAAGATGAAGCTGAGGAACTTTGCCAAGATGACGGTCGAGGAGATTTGCTGCTCACTGAGTGAAGCGGCTCCAAGCGGCGATGAACTTATGCGTCTCTCTGCAGACAGGCGCACAGGTGCGCGACGCCTGGCTGAACGCCACATGGCAAGAAGTGTGCGTCAACGGCGCGAGAGTGAGCGCCTAAGTGCGATGCTTAGCTATGAGCGGGCCGCCCGGGAGAATGGATTTGTTACTATTGCCGGAGTTGACGAGGCAGGTCGAGGCCCGCTAGCCGGTCCGGTAGTGGCGGCAGCCGTCATTCTGTCGGAAAATTTTTATTTGCCCGGCTTGAATGATTCAAAGAAAGTGCGCCCCGCAAAAAGGGAAGAGCTTTACCTCTCGATTACTAAAGCTGCCAGAGCTTGGTCTGTGGCTGTGGGTGAGGTGGCGGAAATTGACAATTATAATATTCTCGTCGCAAGCAAATTAGCGATGGGCAGGGCGTTAGCCTCTTTAGCCGTTATCCCGGATTTTGTTTTGTTAGATGCACTGGAGCTGGAGGGTTTGCCTGTTCCGCAGCTCGGCATCATCCGTGGCGACAGTCTTTCCCTTTCCGTCGCAGCCGCTTCAATTATCGCCAAAGTTACCAGGGATCGCTGGATGTGTGAAACAGACAAGCTGTTCCCCGGCTATGGATTTGCAGTGCATAAAGGATATCCAACAGCATTGCACCGCCGGGCAATTGCTAAACTTGGACCTTGTTCGCTGCACCGCAAATCATTTCTGCTTCTGCCGGAGGAAAAATGATGAAATTGCTGGGGAAAAAAGGTGAAGAACTTGCTGCCGCTTACCTGGCAGGTCGGGGCTATGTGATTTTAGCACGGAACTGGTGCTGCCAAAGCGGTGAGCTGGACATGGTAGCGAAGGATGGCGATACGCTTGTATTTATTGAAGTAAAGACCAGGCGCTCCGCTCTCTGCGGTTCTCCGGCAGAAGCGGTGGACGCGAGAAAACAGGAAAGAGTGCGTCTTGTCGCTCGTCATTATTTGTATGAAAATAGAACCGGCGCTGCAAAGTATCGCTTCGACGTGGTGGCAGTTAATGTTACCGATAATACTATTAAGATTATTAAGGATGCTTTCTAGTATTTGCTTGACCGCTTTTTTTTTAGGCATGTCTTGGTATTGCGGAGAGTCTGAGCGAATTTCTGGGTATCCGGCAGGTAACCGGCACGGCAATAAAGTATCATCTCTTAAGCAGAGACAGGACAAGCTTACCCTCTTTGCCTAAGTTTACATAACATGTTATTATTAGAACATGCGTAGCAAGCCGAATCCCCCTAATAAGAGGGGGTACGGGGGACCCGCGATAGTGGGGTGAAACCTTTAAAAGAGGTGGGGCACTCCTGCCCAAGCCCGTCAGCTAACCCCGAAGGCGAAAAGGAGGAATACGTATGTTTAGCAAAAAAAAGGTGAGCAATTTTTTAATTGTCACACTAATTGTCTTACTCACTGTCGGAGCAACGGCAGAAGCCGCGACACTCGGGAGTCGTCCTATCCTAATGGGTGCCCGCGGTCAGGATGTGCAGGAATTGCAAATGTTCCTTAATGAAAAAGGCTATCGGGAAGGGCATATTGACGGTGTTTTTGGTCCGCTGACCAGTGCCAGCCTAATGCGCTTCCAAGCAGAAAACGGATTGCCGGCTAACGGGTTAGCAGACAAAGAAACGATTAATTTGATTAAGGAAATGATTGGCAAAGCGACAGAAGCTTCTGCTGCAGCAGCAGCGGCGGACGAATTTAATTTTACTGCGGTCGAGCTGGATCTGTTTGCCAGGATTGTGTATGCGGAAGCGTCAGGAGAAGGATTTGCAGGGCAGGTGGCTGTGGCTGCTTCAATTCTGAATCGAATTCGCAGTGAATTGTTTCCTGACACCTTGAGCGCCGTTGTCTTTCAGGTGGTGGGCGGCAGCTATCAATATAGTCCTGTGCTTGACGGACGGATTAATCTGCCCGCCGGAGAGTCTGTCAAACGTGCTATAGCGGAAGCATTAAGCGGCACTGATCCAACGGGCGGGGCCACAGGGTTTTACAATCCGGCTAAGACTAGTAACCAGTGGGTCCGGAGCCGTCCGGTAACTGTAACTATCGGCAATCATGTTTTCTTTAAGTAAAAAGCGGGAGCATTATGCTCCCGCTTTTTAGTAGCATAGGAAATTATATCTTTCAGGGAAGCTACGATCCTATGCTTGGGGGTTTGTAAGGGGGTGTGCCCCCTTACTCTTGCGGGGTGCTCAGGGCCCGCAGGCCCGCCGAAGGGGCGGCAGCCCCTAGCGGATAAAAAAGACGCGTCAACTGAAAGAAAACGCGAAGCGTCTTTTTTA
>JAGXTL010000099.1 GCA_018333635.1 Dethiobacter sp. | reverse complement strand
TGGAGACAATCCGCAGGTACAGGTCTGGATCTGACTGTTGGCTAGGCCTAAGCGAGCGATCCCCCTTGGGGTCTGTCATAGCACCATTGCAAACCAAATCCTCGTCCTGAACATAGCGCAAAAAATCCCGGAAGCGTTTATGGTAGCCGGTACCCAGCGCACAATCCATTTCGTACGTGGTGCTGTCCACAGAGTTTAAGGCATCAAACCCCACGCAGCGCTGGAAGCAGGAGGCCGTTTTCTGCCCCAGCAAGCGCTGCATCTTTACTTTCTTAACCAAGTCTGCACAGTTTTGGTGCAGGTGCGTGAAACGGTTGATCTTTTTCCCTGTCAGGCTGGAGGTAACCGTCATTTCCTCTTCGTAACGCGGATCCCAGGCCAGCTCATAAGTCTTGGCCACTGAATTGAGAGACGGACGGATGATAGGATTATCCACCGCATTCTCCACTCTTTCACCGAACATATAGATGTTTAAATTTAATTTCCGCAAACTATCCAGATACTCAGCCGCTGTTTTCATCAAAACACCCCTCGCTGCCAGATCCTTATTCTATTTTCTTGTTATTGCAATAATCGTGCCAATGACGCGTCTCTGATTCTGTCAGAGCCTTCTCTGCGTTGTTGGCGGTGCACAGCTGCACCGCCAACGTTTCCGTCATTTTCACGACTAAATTTGCTTTTTAACAAGCGTTATAGTAGACTTCATCCCCTAGGAGCTAATAAAGCAGCCGCGATCCAATCCTCCTTATCTGACGTCAACGGACAAGGGAACTTTTCTCAAAGGCATAGAGCGCCGCACCCAAGGCACCGTTGGACTGTGGAAAACGAGGAACAAACATTTCCCGCCCTAGCCTTTCCGCTAAGGCCGCCACCACGCCTTGGTTTTGAGCCACACCGCCTGTCACTAAAATTTTGTCTTCGAGGGTCAAACGCTGAGCCAGTCCGGCAATTCTTCTGGCAATTGATTCATGGATTCCAGCCACAATATCGGCTACTTTTTTGTCTGCTGCCAGATGGGAAATAACTTCTGATTCGGCAAAGACGGTGCAGGTGCTACTGATAGCTACTTTTTCGGTTGCCCGGCTGCCAATCTGGGCC
Organism: Dethiobacter sp.; assembly: GCA_018333635.1. GTDB lineage: Bacteria > Bacillota > Dethiobacteria > Dethiobacterales > Dethiobacteraceae > GPS1B09. The sequence continues at coordinate 101 of JAGXTL010000099.1, read as the reverse complement.
AATTCCGAAACAGGGTGACCTAATGCTTGCGCCATCACTTCCAGAAAACGGCCGGTGCCGGCGGCACATTTCTCGTTCATCACAAAGTTAACCACCCGTCC
>JAGXTL010000003.1 GCA_018333635.1 Dethiobacter sp. | reverse complement strand
GGTGTCATTTCTGATATAATATTAGTCATAGGAAACCTCCAAACGGCTGGTATTATTGGGTTTTAGACACTTCAATTATACCATACCGAGGGGGTTTTCTGTTGTATTAATGTCAACTATTATATGGTTTTTTCAAGTTTCAGGTTTGATTTTGAGGTGGGAAAGTTGAGTTTTGAAAATTAAACTGACCGTAAGCGGCTGCCAGTAATAGCGAGGCAAAAGCGCCGATGCCGGCAGCTTCCGTCGGTGCTGCCAGACCAAAAAAGATACTGCCCAGCACAGCAAGAATCAATGCGCTCACCGGTACAACCGAAGTCAGGAACGGTAATGGCAACATATACGTCGCGGATAAACTCTGCCGTTCCCTGCAACAGCAACATAATCACACCAAAAGTAACCCAAGTTTTGTAAGGGTAAATAATCGGCAATTCAAAAGAGCAAAATTCAAAGACGAGTTTCTCTCAGAGGTTTAGCTGACTGGTCTGACCATCGGTTTTACTGAAGATATATATTAGCGATCGTTAATTAAATTCCTGCTGCCGCCGCAAGATAAAATTAAAATCATTCCGAATGTTCTGCCGAAGCAGACAGTTACTCCTGAAAATCTGCCTTGCCTGTGTCTTCAGGCAATGTTGACAGCAGGCTGAGCCTGCGCTATGATGTGTTACGTGAGGTGGTAGAAAAAATGAAAATTGGCATTATCGGGCCGGCCTTATCTGGCAAAACTATCCTTTTTCAACTGTTAACCGGAACAGCCTCCGGAGCAGGCAGCAAAGGAGCCGTCCTCCAGGGAGCAGCCCGAGTCCCTGATGAGCGGATAGAAGAACTAGTAAAGACTTTCAAACCAAAGAAAACTACATACGCTACCGTAGAATGCGCCGACTTTCCCTCTCTTGGCAGTGGCTGCGAGCTGACAGGGGAAACTGCCAGCCGCTTAAAAGCATGTGATGCTTTAGCCGTTGTTGTACGCGTGCATGCTGATCAGTCCGTGCCCTGGTCAAAATCACCTGTGCCGCCGGATGCTGCCTTTTCCGCCTTTCTGCATGAAATGATTTTAAGCGATCTTTGCCAGGTAGAAGCTATTCTTGCCCGCAACAAGGACAAAAAGCGTACACCAGACGAAGAACGAGTCTTAAAGAGATGTCAGGAACTGCTGGAAGAAACAAAGCCAATCTTTGCCGGTTCTTGGGGGGCAGACGATGAACCTGTTTTGAAAAACTATGCTTTCCTCTCCTCTCGCCCTGTATTAGTAGCAATTAATCTTGACGAGGAACAACTGCAAAGCCAAACCTATGAAGGACGGGCAAGCCTGCAGGCCCTCTCCAAGGATAACGGTTACCCGCTGGTAGAGTTTTGCGGCAGCCTGGAGGTGGAAATCAGCCGCATGAACAAGACGGAACAGGAGATTTTTCTTGCTGAGTACGGCCTTACCCAATCAGGCATCACTCGTTTCGCCGCTGCTGCCTACCGACTGCTTGATCTCATTTCATTTTTTACGGTAGGCGAAGATGAAGTGCGCGCTTGGACTATCAAGTCCGGGACAACGGCTAAAAAAGCGGCAGGCAAGATACACTCTGATATTGAACGCGGCTTTATTCGTGCTGAGGTGATAAATTACGCTGATTTTCTGGCGTTGGGCAGTTCGCTGAAAATCGCACGTGACCAAGGGAAACTGCGCCTGGAAGGAAAGGAATATTTAGTTAAGGACGGAGACATTATTAATTTTCGCTTTAATGTATAATAAGAATAAGCGGGTAGAAGTCCGACCTAGAGAAGGTCAGTCTTCTACCCGCTTTTATATAGATTTGCTTGCTCATGTTCGGTGTTAACCCTCACCATAGCCCTCTCCCGGAGGGAGAGGGGACATCTATTTCTTTTGTTTCCTATCCGCATTAATGATTTCCACCAAAATCTGAGCCACTGCCAGATACAATTCTTCCGGGATTTCGCTGCCGGGCTCGAGCAGACTTAATGCCTCTGCCAGCACACTGTCTTCCCTGACGGATATGCCGTTTTTGTGAGCAATTTCCAGAATTTTTTCAGCCAGATAGCCGGCGCCGGCAGCCACCACCCGGGGCGCCTGGTCCCGGTCCTGTTGATAACGCAGGGCAATCGCCTTTTTTCGTTCCTTCATAATGACTCCTTACCGTGTGTGGTCCAGACAGCCGCCTGTACAGCCCGTTTTACTATTCTCGCCTTGCTGTGACACCCGGATGCCCCGCAGCAGCGGACCAGACGACTCAGTATCAGAAAACATCTCAATCAGGTGAGCAAGCTTGGTTGCGGCAGCAACATTTTCCACTAGAATACTACATTCCGCACGGCCTTGTTTATTTCCGGCCAAAATTGTTACCGCCCCTAAATTTTCAGTATAGAGTATGAAACGCCACAGCTGATCGGCTCCAGCGCATCCCGCCCTCTTTTCCTCAGTTGCTGCCGTCAGTAAATAAGAAGCACGCTGCGCTTCTCTTTGGTCCCAAAACATATAAAACGAATTGGCTGGCAAAGTTCCAGCTTCCGTAGCCGGCAGGCGATGCAAAACCTTACAGTGGAGCTTGCCATCCCTGGTAAAAAGCTGCTCTAAGAGCAGTTTTTCTCCGGGACTAACGGCTGTTTCAAGCTTTGCCGAAAATTTTTCGCCGGCCGATTCAAGGAGCGCACTATCTCCATGACTCTGCATGACTTGTGCCCAAAAGCGCGACCCGTCAGAAACAGGAAAAGTCCGAGCAACAATTAGTTTAAGCAGAGCTGAGACAGAATTTAACATCATTTCCTCCAGCGCACTTTCTTCTTTAATTTCGTCTTTAATTGCCAAGTTCCTGCCAGGCAAGCGAACAGTTTATTCAAAGACTGACCATGACTGGAAAGGCATTGTTCATGGAACCCAGTAAATATATTATTATCACACCGGCGGTAATGGCCGCACCGTAGGGAATTGTCTGTTGCTCCGCCGCTGGATCCTGTAGACTTTCAAAGTAGGTCTTCTCTCGAACTATGGCACTGCTGTAAATTGCGCGGCAAATATTCCGCAGGCGCCGCAATAGGCATTTATTATTTAGCATCACGATAAGAGCATATGCTCCTCCTGCCACAGCAGAAGCCAACATCACTTGGACCACCAGGCTACTACCAAGAAAGGCTCCCACTGTACCCAACATCTTTACATCACCCGCGCCAATCCCCCCAAGAACAAAAGGAATAAATAGAAGCAAAATACCGGTGAAAAACCCGGAAAAGGTCTGTAAAAGTCCCGATTTTAGCCCTAGCTCCAGCAGATTAAGCACCAGCGCTGCCGCCAAGCCAGTTATAACCACAACATTATATATTTTTCTCTCCGCCAAGTCTGTTACAAGGCAGACCGCTAAAAAAAGGAACATCGCCCAAGTAATCAATTCAACCCCGCCTTTCTCTTTCAGTAAAGATTAACTTATCACCTACTTTAACGCCACTTTTGGCAGCACAGCCGGCTGCGAGTTCCAAGACATGTTTAGCACCGCTTACCATCACCCAACCTTTGCCTGGTGCCAAGTTTTCACAGATTCTCAAGACTTTAATCTCATTGTCTAAAAAAAACACGTCAAGAGGGCAAAGCATAAAAAAAGTGTGAATAGAATTGCAGGGTGTCAGGAGCAGGGCGTCATATTCAGGAGGGAAGCGTTTTTTCAACATCATTCCGAGTAATCTTGCCGCAAAAGTTTCGGCGTACCTAACCTGACTTGCTAAAATCACTCCGTTAGGCAATTTGCATCTCATCTCACATCACCGCAAAGTTTTCCAGAATCTGGATCAAGGCAGGACCCAATAAAACGATAAAAATTGTTGGAAAAATGAATACGAGTAAGGGAATCAGCATCTTCACAGGTGCTTTCATCGCTTGTTCTTCCACTCTTTGTCGGCGTTTGCGCCGCATTTGTTCTGCCTGGTGTTTCAGCGTGCTGCTGATATTGATTCCCAGTTGGTCTGCTTGAACTATTGCTCCAGTAAACGTTTTAATGTCTGCCACCCCGCTACGATCTCCAAAATCCCGCATAGCATCTCGTCTGGATTTGCCCATTTTAATTTCCTGCAGGACTCGCTTAAACTCATCCGACACTGGCCCATTGCTTTTTTCAACCACCTTGGCCAAGGCACCGTCAAAACCCAAACCTGCGCCCACGCTGACAGTAAGCAGATCGAGTACCTCGGGGAATATTTTCTCTAACTGTACGCATCTAATCCTAGCGCTCCGCTTTAGCTGAATTTCTGGGAAACGCCAACCGATGATTACTGCGAAAACTGTGGTTACTGCCAGTTGGGCAGACCAGACACCGCGATGCATGAGATAGACAAATGTTGGCAAACCAAGAGCGAGCAGCACTTTCAGCCCGAGATAATCACGAGCTGAAAGTGCTCCGTGACCACCAGACTGCTGCACTTTTTTTTCAAGTCTCTGCAGCACTTCCCCTGGCAACAAGCGCGTGGCTATTTGGGCCATTACTATCAGCAGCGGGCGAAAAATTCGCTCGCTCAGGGGACGGCTTAGCTCAACCTGTCTTATGCAAACCGTTTCTTCACCTGACATCACCTGCTTTAACCGGCCATGCACGTCGATTCTTGCAGCCTGTTCTTTTATTTGTAATCCTCTAATCAGTGTGAGCAGGGAAAAAAACACCAACACAGAAATAGTCGTCTGCATAAAGGCTACCCCCTAAACGTCAATATTGACAATTTTCTTAATGGTCAAAATGCCAATCAATTCTGAAATAACTGCACTTGTAATCAAGAGCAAACCGAGGGGATGGCTAAAAAGCAATGCAATGTAAGCTGGGTTGATCACAGAAATTCCACCGGCAAGAATGATCGGCAACAAGGCCACAATAACGCCGGAAATACGCCCCTGTGCCGTGAGTGTTTTTAATTCTCCCCTGATGCGTAAACGTTCGTTAATGGTGGCAGAAATGTTATCCAAAACTTCAGCAAGGTTTCCGCCCACTTGCCGCTGAATATTAACCGCAGTCACAATAAGTTCTAAATCCTCGCTCTTTATCCGCTCGACCATGTTGCGCAGCGCTTCTTCCGTAGTTGTTCCCAAACGCATTTCCCGCAACGCTCTGCCAAACTCGACAGAGATAGGCGGTGCCATCTCTCTCTGGAGCGAATCCATGGTCTGCAGAAAAGAAAGGCCTGCCCGCAAAGAATTAGTCATAATGGTTAAAGCGTCACTCAGTTGCTCATCAAATTTTTTCAAGCGCTTAGCCTTAGCGGTTTTAATAAAAATCAGCGGCAGGTATGCGCCACCAATTGCAAAAAGCATGGACGAAATCACATTGCCTAGAATCAGCTGAGCAAGGATGGCAAACAGTATTGTAGACGCCAGATTAACAAGTACCATTTCTTCTCCCTTCAACGGAAGATCTGCCTGAATCAAGTCTGTTTCCAGTTTTCTTAAGATACGCTGGGGAGTGAAAAGGCGAAACAACTCTGTCAGACCAGCTAAAGGTTTATTCTTTACTTTTTCAGCTTCTCTTTTTTTATCTGTGCCGCCGTCTCCTGTAACCATCCGTACGCGCCGTGCTATTTCTTCTTTATCCTTATTAGCGAAGCCAAGCAAAAGGTTAATAAGCATTAGAACAGTTAGAAAAACAACTAAAACAACCTGGATTTTTGTCAAGCATTTCACTTCCTTTCCCCTTAGAAGCGGGCACTGGCAAACATAACTGACGGCAGCTTTATACCTGCTAACTCCAGTTGATGGATAGATTTTGGCCGGATTCCGGTGGAGCGGAAATTGCCCAGGCATTTACCATTTTCACTGATACCTGTCTGTTCATAAATGAAAAGATCTTGCAGAACAATAACTTCTCCTTCCATACCTTGCACTTCCGTAATATGGGTTATTTTGCGCGAACCGTCGCGCAAACGGCTTTGCTGGACGATAAGATCAATAGCCGAGGAAATTTGCTCTCGGATGGCGCGGACAGGCAGATCTATCCCTGCCATCAGCACCATAGTCTCAAGGCGGGAAAGCATATCTCTAGGCGAGTTGGCGTGACCGGTAGTTAGCGAGCCGTCATGACCTGTATTCATTGCCTGCAACATATCGAGTGCTTCTCCGCTTCTGACTTCACCCACTACAATCCGCTCAGGTCGCATCCGCAACGAGTTTTTCACTAAGTCACGAATGGTGACGGCGCCTTTCCCCTCTATGTTGGCAGGCCGTGTTTCCAAGGAAACCACATGATCCTGACGAAGCTGAAGCTCTGCCGCGTCTTCAATTGTGACAATTCGTTCATCATCAGGAATGAACGATGACAAAATGTTTAGTGTCGTTGTTTTGCCTGAACCTGTGCCGCCGGAAACGACCACATTTAACCTTGATTTAACTGCTGCCTCCAAAAAAGCCGCCATTTCTAAGCTTAGTGTGCCAAATCCCAGTAAATCATCAACCGTTAGTGGGTCCTTGGAGAATTTCCGGATGGAAATACACGGACCGCAGAGGGAAATGGGCGGAATGATAGCATTAACACGAGAGCCGTCTGGCAGGCGAGCATCTACCATAGGAGAACTTTCATCAATACGACGGCCAATGGGAGCCACAATTTTTTCAATAATATGCTGAACATGCGCGTTATCACGAAACACCACCTCTGTCAGCTCAAGTTTTCCCTTTCGTTCCACATAGACTTGGTTTGGGCCGTTCACCAACACTTCAGAGACTAATTCATCATTCAGCAAGGGATGTATCGGTCCAAATCCCACAGCTTCATCAACAATCTCCTTAATAACCCGCTGTTTATCGCTTTTAGGGATGACAGTTACTTCCTGTTCAATTACTGCAGCAACAAGCTCTTCTAGCCGAAGTGCAAGAGCGCTGTCAGCTTCGCCTTCCAGCTGTCGCCCCATTTCTTCAATCACTTTTTTATGAACCATTATTTTAAGCTTGTGATGAGGGTCACTTTTCGCAACTGCTTCAGCTTTTTTTTCCACCGTTACAAGCCCAGGCTTTTTCTCAAGCAGTTCCTGCTGCTTGATTCGTTCCAACCGTTCTAAAAGTGACACCGTAATCAACACCTCTCTTACAAGCTAAAAATCCGTGAAATCATTCCTTTTCCTTGCCTCTCCCCAAGCGAAACCCTCCGCCCGCTCAAGATTCGTTCACCTAGGCGACGAAAAGATCTGGAAATTTCTGCCGCCGGGTGACTAATCACCACCGGCACCCCTTTGTTAATGGCAGAAGTTGCCGCCTTTTCATCGCTTGTAATCTGATGCGCCACAGCAATTTCAAGTCCTTTTTCCAAATCGGCGATTTCAACCCCTAAGTCCTGATCGCTGCGATTGAGCACCACCCTGACTTTATCCCGGTAATCCAGAGACTCCATGATCTTAAGACTGGTTTTTGCGTTTTTAATTGTGCTAATATCCCGGGTAACCACAAGGTGAATCAAATCGGCCATCTCCAGTGCCAACAAAGTTACTTCGTCAAATGTTGCCGCTGTATCCACAATGATATAGTCATAGCTTTCTTTTAACAGTCTCAAAATCTGCTCTGTATCCCTTGGTTTTACATACTCTGCGTCTTGAGGAAATAACGGTGCCGACAGGATATCAACACCTGAAAAGTGCCTGATTAAATAGCAATCCATCTTCATTGTGGTTAATAAGCCTTCTTCTCGTGCCAGATCACTGATGTTCTTTCCTTCTGTAAGATTTAGCATCACTGCAATATCACCAAACTGCAAATCATAATCAACCAGAGCAACTCTTTTTTTCCCTTGCTGCGCTATGACCACCGCTAAGTTAGTGGCTATGGTGGTTTTCCCTGCCCCTCCTTTACCGGAAAAAAATACAGAAACATGACCCAGTGGTTTTTCATCTGACCTGGCAGACTGGTTAGAAGTAGGAGCGGAGACTGGATATTCTCTTTGGGGAGGGTGTTCGCCGCCTCCCGCTGCCAATATGCCGACGCAATGGCTTAACTGACTGGTACGCAACTGCTGTTGCTTATAGACTGAGCGTATAGTGGTGGCCATTTCCTCACTGCTCAGCGGTTTCACCAAATAATCTCTGGCGCCTGCCACCATTGCTTTTTTTAAGTACTCGGATTCACTCTGAATAGAAATAATCACAACAGCCACCTGTGGATAGAGCTGACAGGCTTTTTCCGTGGCTGTAATTCCATCTGTCTGGGGCATATTGATATCCATCAAAACCACATCAGGCTGCAGTTCAGCCATTTTTTCCAATGCTTCAGCACCGTCTCCAGCTTCACCCACCACAGTCATATCATCCTCAAAATACAACAGGCGGGTGATATCTTTTCGTGTTTGGGCAATATCATCCACAATTAGCAGTTTGATTTTCTCCACTTTGTTACCCTCCTGTTATCTCCTGATAGAATTTACTGAAACTGACTAATCCGGTGAGGCTGCACCTGGAGGCCTCTATCCACTGCCGCAGAGCGAAGAACCAGTCGCAGACTACCCCGCTCTGATGCTTGAATGATAGCCGTCACCCTTTCCACTGGCACATCAAGCGTCAGAGTATCGACAATCAACATTTCCTCACTTTCGTTAATGGTATGTTGACCAGAGGCTAAGACCCGAATATTAGCTGCAACCAAAGCAGTAACAGTCAGGCTTTCTTCCGCCGGCGGGTCAATGGTGACGATACAATCCACAAAATCACCCGGCAAAATATAACCGGCTACCCCAGACACGTTATTCACCGGAATTGTAACGGCCCGATGTCCGACTGAAATCTTATATGCTAAACCGTTATTTTCTTTAGTGAAAACCAACCTGGTACTAAGCACCTGTTCACCTGCTACCATCCTCTCACGGGCAAAGGAGCCAGTGAGCGCAGTTTTATCTGTCACTGCTTCATGATGGAGCGCCACTCTTGGTACGTAAGTCTCGACAAACATGGATTCTTTCAGTTCTGTTCTGGCAGGTATTTCTTGTTTAGCAATTAGGACAGAAACCATGTCAGCAGACATTTTGCTTTTTTGTTCAATCTGATTTAAGTAACTATAGACTGAAGCTGCTGCCGCCATCGCCAAAAGCAAAGAAAGTAGCAGTAATTTGTTACCCTTCAATGACTAACCCCCCTTAAAATATTTCTTTTAGAATCCTCTCCCAACTTTTTTTCTACCGGACAAGCTTGCCTGTTCTGATGCCATAAGGGCTTTCTCCCGCTACTGAGAGAAGCCCGCCCTTTTGAATACCGATAAAAATCCCGGGGATTTCTTTTGCTATTTCCCAGCTTCCGTTGGCTCTACGAGTGCCGTCCAGCCAGAAAGCGGCGAAATCCACCACCTCCACCTGCTTTACTTTGTTCTCACCGTTCGGAAGCGGCCGATACACGGGAACATAAACGATACGTGGGCAATGCGGCGGGCAGCTATTAGGGTTGCACTCGTGATTCAGAGCTGCTGCTCTGGTAAGTCGATCCTCCATGGCTCTTTTTACCGCCGAAAATTTTACGCCGGACTTTGTTTCCAGAATGTCTCCTTTGCTAATCAGTTCAGGCCAGCCCAGGCGCAACTGCTTCTCAAAGCCTTGCGCCCCTGTTGATTGTGCTGCAAACTCTAGCGCTCCAGAGTTTCCCGATCCTAAATTAATTTCACCGGAATTATCATTTTTTGCAAAAAGCAGCCGTCTGCTCCCAATCTTAAAATCCATCTCCTGATCAATCCCCAGAGGCACCAGTTGGTCCATGCTTATCGGTCTGGCCAGTACAACGTGAGCCTGCTGTTCCATTCCGGCCGCCTGCAGCCCAAAAATTCTGCCGAAAAACAGACGAACGGGAGCTTTGGTCGTGACGGAAACGCCTCTATTGTTTGGCGCGACTTCTACAACCACAGCGTCGGCAGTAATTCCATTTTTTTCGGCCATTTCTTTAGCTGCTTGAATAGCTCTGTCTCGACCTGCGCCAAGTAGTGTCCCGCCGGCCAGAGCTGCCGCATCTGCCGCCACAGCCAGCCTGGCCTGCGTAACGTAATTTACTCCCAGATCAGCTACCAGAGCCGTGCTTCCTATCAGTACTGTCATAGCCAGTGTCAAAATCACGAGAGCCGTCCCTTCTTCATTTGCCTGTGCACGCAGAAGTTCATACCAAATTTTCATTCTCGTCACCTCATTCTATCCGCATTGTGATTTCACCACGCACTATTACGGGATTATTCAGGAGGTTTCCGGCAAGCGGCGTAATCAGACGGAGAGGATAACTCACAACAACTCTGACATCACTCCCTGCCAGCCTTCCCTGCTCCGGCAGGATGGAAATGATCAGCTTTCCCGGATTTAAAGGTAACGAGGCTTGATTCACACTGCTGATTATTTCTGCGTTTGTAGCGCCGACAGCAGCGTGACGGGCTCCATGTCTTGCCGCATGAATTACCACAAGATAAGCATTGCTAACCCTGCCCAGTTCCACTATCCCAAGCAATAAAAGCAGGATCAGAGGCAAAACTAAAGCAAATTCCACTAACGCCTGACCTTTTTGCTCATTTTTGCAACGCAACAGCACATTTTCACCCCACCTGTTTAAACGGCTGAAAATATAACCCTGCCCTTGCGGGCAGGGCCAACTCTGGGAGGAGGATCTATTTGATTTGTTTAAACTTAAAACTCACGGGGCAAACCCATCAAGAACACTTTGGAACACATCCTGAATTCGGTCGCCTAAACCTGTCAGTACACCGATAGCCACAACTGAAACGAGTGCCAGAATGAGAGCGTACTCCGTCATCCCTTGACCAGATTCTTCAGCTAACAAGCGCTTCATTATTTCTTTCATTTTCTTCCCTCCATTTTGTATTAGGATAATCTCCGTAAACTTTTTGCTACTGTCAGTTTAGCACCTCCAAGCGAGCGCTGGAATCCATCAAGCGTCTCAAAAAGCACAGGACTATTGTCCTAATTTTCAATATTTTTAAAACCAGGCAACTTGACTAAATTCTCCGCCCCATGTTAGAATAAAAGTCATCTACAAGAAAAACGCTTTGGTGTTAGTGCCAATCTCTCAAAGAAAGGAGAAGGGCAGTACATACCGCCAATTTAAGAGCATAGCTAGTTTGCCTGGGGTTTAAGCTTGATTAAAAACTGGGATAGCGGCTACAAAACATTTTTCCTCAAGGGAGGTGTGTTTGTAGCTTTTTTTATTGCGAAATAATTAGCACATTTCAGCTTATTCATGACTAACGCTGACGGAAAGGGTGATTGTCTTGGAAGATTTGACAGGCTTGTTGGGGGGAATTATCAGGGAACTGCAATCGCCTGCTATGGCGTTTCTGATTGCAGGATTTTTCCTGGCTTTTTTTAAATCCGAGCTAAAATTACCTGAAGCAATTTACAATTTTACCATTTTCATGCTGCTAATGAGAATTGGCATGGCCGGCGGTCTGGAAATAAAAGAAGCAGGAATCGCAGGCCTGGCGGCCATGGCTATTCCTGCCTTATTCTGCGTCGTAATAGGGGTAGCGATTGTGCTTCTAGGCTCCCTCACCTTAGCTAAACTTCCAGGGATTAAGAAAGATGATGCCATGGGTACTGCGGGATTATTCGGAGCAGTAAGCGGCGCCACGCTCATGGCTGGCATGTTAGCCCTGGAACAAGCGGGCATTCCGTTTGAAGGTTGGGTCCCTGCACTCTATCCTTTCATGGATATTCCCGCATTGATAACAGCAGTAATTGTCGGGAATCTCTATCTTCGCAAAAGCTCAAAGAGCGGCGAAAAGTTTAATCTGAAAATAGTTAAGTCGATCGCCAGGGAAAGTATCAGCGGGTTTGCCATCTCCGCCATGATTGTAGGCCTCTTGCTTGGGATTTTCACAAGTCCTGAAAAGGTGTTCGAAGGGTTTTACGACCCGCTTTTTAGGGGATTTCTTTCGATTCTAATGCTAATTTTAGGCATGGATGCCGCTAAACACATAAAATCACTCGTTTCTGTCGGTCACTGGTATGTTTTGTATGCCCTGTTGGGACCTTTTGTCCATGGATTTATCGGCTTTGGCTTTGGTTATTTGGCTCATCTCTTAACCGGACTCAGTCCGGGGGGTGTAATTATGTTGGCTATAATTGCTGCCTCAAATTCTGATATTTCAGGCCCGCCTACTATTCGCGGAGGATTGCCCAGCGCAAATCCTGCAGCCTATATCGGTGCATCCACAAGTTTAGGCACCCCGGTAGCCTTAGTTTTCTGTGTTCCGTTCTTTACAACTCTTGGCATGGCAGTCTTTGGCTTATAAGGCTATAGGCAGACCCGCATACTGCCGGTGGCACCAGCGGTAGAAAATGAGTAATCCTTTACTCTGCCCTCACCCTAACCCTCTCCCAAAGGGAGAGGGGACTGTGGTGGCTAGTTTCAGGGTAGTTTTTAGCAGATTGTTATAGTAAACTCAGATTACAGCCTTACCTTTGTTCTGTTTGCTTATTTCCGCAAAGTAAGGCTTTTAAAAAAGAGGGAGGAAACCATAATGAAATTTCATAAAGCCAAGAAGGTTGTTATTGTAACCGAATCCTATATTTTGGATGAGATGATACAGGCGCTGCAAAAGCTGGGCGTCAGTGCTTATACCATTATGGGTGCTACGGGAAAAGGAGAAAGGGGATTAAGGCTTGGCAACGGAGTCAGCAGTCTCTATAAAAATGTTAAAATTGAAGTGGTTACAAGTGCGGAAATTGCAGAAAAAATAGTTGACAAAGTAATGGATGATTTTTTTATAAATTACGCCGGGATAATATATTTAGAAGACGTGGAAGTCGTTCAGGCAAAAAAAGTTCAGCTTCCGGAATAAGCAGTAAACTTATTGTTTGTAATAATTCCCCTGAATTATTAGCTTAGCTAATGTTCCAGGGGAATTATAGTTTTACAATCCGGTTTTTCACGGCATAGAGGGCTGCCTGCGTACGGTCACTAACTTGAATTTTTCGAAAAATATTACTGATATGGTTTTTTACTGTCTTTTCGCTGATATATAATTCTAAGCCAATTTCTTTGTTCGTTTTGCCACGGGCGATTAGAATCAATACGTCTCCTTCTCGTTTTGAAAGTGGTTCTTTCACTATTTGCTCCCTGGCTATCCGCTGAAATTCACCGCAGATTTTCTCCGAAATTCTTGGATGGTAGATTGTTTCGCCGCGTTTTACCGCGCGGATAGTCTCAATTAGCTTGTCTGACTCAATGTCTTTTAAGACGTATGCAGAAACTCCAGCCTTAACCAATTCATAGATATATTCCTCTTCGTCATGTATGGTGAGCGCAATAACTCCAATGGCGGGATATAATGCCTTAATTTGACGAGTAGCGTCAATACCGTTTAGATTGGGCATATTAATATCCATCAGCACCATGTCAGGCATTAGTTCGCCAGTCAGGACAACAGCAATTTCACCGTCAGCGGCTTCCCCGAGCACAACCAAATCATCGTAAAGAGCGAGAATCTTCCGGAGCCCGTCGCGGATCAAAGCGTGATCGTCCACGATAATTAGACTGATTTTTTCCAGGGACATTTGTTCACCTCTTCTTTACCGGGATACTAACATAAATTTCTGTTCCCTTGCCAGCAACAGAGCCGATGCGAATCTGGCCATTTAGCAATTCCACACGCTCACGCATGCCTAGGAGGCCAAAACAGTCTCTTTCAGAGCCATGAAGCACCGGTTCAGTATCAAAGCCGCAACCATCATCAGCAATAGAAATGTTTACGCGGCTGGCTAATATTTCCAGCCTAATGACACATCGCCTTGCTTTAGCATGTTTTTGACTATTATTTAACGCTTCCTGCACAATCCTGAAAATAGCCACTTCCAGTACGCCCGGCAGTCGTTCTTCCTCGCCGCCTAGCACCACCAGTTCGATGTTCATCTCTGTTCTCTTCTGCAATTCTTGGATAAAACGACGCAGTGTGGGCACTATCCCCAGATCATCCAAAACCATGGGACGGAGATTAAAAATAATTTTCCGTACTTCTTGCAGGCTCTCTTTCACCATTTCCTTCAAATCGTGTAACTCTTCCCGCACCTTATCAGGTTCAACCGTCATCAGTTTTTCACAAATCTCAGCACGCAACACCACATTGGCCATGGACTGAGCCGGTCCGTCATGGATTTCCCGCGCAACCCGTGAACGTTCTTCTTCCTGCGCTTTAATGATCCGCAGACTTAACTGCTGGCGAAGGTGTAACTCGTCTAATTGGACGCTGACACCTTGAACACCACCAGCCAAAAACTGTAAAGCCATATTCACGTGATCTTGCAACTTTTCAGCCTTGGCCAGTGTTTCAGCAGTACGACGCAACAAAATTTCCAGTTGATCACGCCGTTGCCTATACTGCAATTCCCGTTCCCGCATCTGAGTCAGTTCCAGTTGAATGTGCTGTGCTTCCTCATAAGCAGCCTGAATATCCTTTTCAACGTAACGGGTAAAGTTCCGGTTCACCTCCATTAAATGGAATCGCGCCAGCCTGTCTTCACGCTCAAGTCTATCAACCTTGGTGATTACCTCCAAAATCTCTCCTTTTATCTCAACAAGACGAGCCAGAAGCTCATCACGTTGCATTCTTATCCCCTCGGCAATTGAAGCAATCTGGTTTTTACCCTGCTCAACCGCCGTTAACGTTTTTTTTATGACACCATCAAGTTCTGCTAAAGCCTGCACTTTTGCACCGCCTTATATACGATATTAATCCCCCCTCACCCTAACCCTCTCCCCCCAGAGGGTGGAGAGGGGACTTCTCTCCTTACGTTTTTATCATCTCACTTGCCTCTCCCCCCAGAGGGTGGAGAGGGGACGAGAGTGTCCCCACGCATTGCATCGCAGTTTCCCTAAACGAGATAATTTTCTATACTCTAAAAAAGCTTGTCAGCGTAAACGGGCATAATTCTCTCACTCTAACTTAACAATAAGCTTATAAGCATTATCGACAGAGAAGGAAAAAGCTTAATCCCGCTCTCATATCCTTGTGGCGAATATTTTTGACCCTAGATAAAGGTGAGTGAACCGATGGACGAGTTACAAGCCCTCTTTCAGCCCGCTTCCATAGCAGTAATCGGGGCCTCGAAAAACGAGACTAAAATCGGCTATACAATTATGGCAAATATTAAGGCCAGCGGTTATACCGGCCAGGTTTATCCGCTGAACCCCAGGGAGGAGGAAATCTTAGGGTACAGGTGTTACCCTTCTCTGCAAGCGCTGGGCAAAGCGGTAGACGTAGCCGTTATCTCTGTGCCGGCAGATGTTTCTCTCAATGTGGCCAGAGACTGTGGGGCAGCCGGAGTAAAATTCCTGGTGGTTGTCAGTTCAGGCTTCAAAGAAATAGGCGAAATCGGTTTGCGGCGTGAAAAAGAACTACAAAAGATCTGTGCCGAGCATCAGATGCGCTTGGTAGGTCCAAACGTGGTGGGCATTGTGGACACAAACACGCCTATAAATGCCTCGTTTGCTCCCGCAATTCCTAGCAAGGGGAAAATTGCCTTTATTTCACAAAGCGGAGCGATGCTTTTGTCGATCTTCGACTGGAGTCGCAGTGTAGGGCTGGGTTTTTCCCGTTTTATCTCAATGGGTAACAAAGCAGATTTGAATGAAGTTGATTTTATCTGGTCGGCGGCCATAGACCCAAATACGAAAGTGATTCTCTGTTACATTGAGGATGTAGCCGACGGAAAACGATTTCTAGCTGTAGTGCAGGCGGCAAGCAAGCTAAAGCCTGTGATTATTCTCAAGTCCGGCACGTCCACGGCCGGCGCTCGTGCTGCCGCATCCCATACAGGAGCGCTCGCCGGCAGCAATCTGGCGTATGAAACGGCATTCCGGCAAAGTGGTGTTATTAGAGCAGAAACCATGTCTGAGCTCTTTGATCTTGCTATTTCCTTTGTAAATCAACCGATTCCTACGGGTGATCAAGTATCTATCGTTACTAATTCCGGCGGTCCCGGAATCATAGCTACTGACAGCGTGGAACGTAACAATTTGCGCATGACCCGTTTTCAGAAAGAAACCATTGCAAAGCTGCGAAATTACCTGCCGGCTGAAGCCAATATCTATAATCCTGTGGATGTTTTAGGCGATGCCCGGACTAAGCGTTACAACGTGGCGCTGGAAGCTGTTTTGGCTGATGAAAATACTGACATTGCCTTAGTATTGCTTTCTCCTGCCGCCGTAAGCGAGCCGGCAGAAACGGCTGAAGCGATAGTTGAATTGCAGCGACGTTACCAAGAAAAGCCGGTTTTTGCGGCCTATATGGGGGGAGAAGGCTTGGCGGAAGGTTGCCGAATTCTCACTGATGCCGGCATCCCCTGTTTCACTTTCCCTGAGCCGGCCTTAAAAGCTATTGCCGGCATGGTTCGTTTTTCAGCCCTCCACAGAAAAATAGAGCGGGAGCAAAAAATTCTGCGTATTGCTAAGGCGGATCATCAAGCAGTTAAAGCAATATTTTATGACGTTATTCGTGATAGGCGCTTGGTCTTGCTTGGCAATGAAGCGACTAAAGTAGCAGATGCTTATGGTATTCCGGTGGCAGAAGTCTATCTCGCAAAAAACCCGGATGAAGCTGTGGCCATGGCAGAGACAGTGGGTTACCCTGTTGTCTTAAAAGTTGCTTCTCCAAAAATTATTCACAAAACTGATCTAGGCGGTGTAAAGACTGGCCTGGAAAATGCTGCTGCCGTCCGTGAAGCCTATTCTGCTATTATGGAAAGCGTTAGGCGCCTGCTGCCTGCAACCACTATTTATGGCATCGAAGTTCAAAAAATGATGCCTAAAGGAAATGAACTAATCATCGGCATGAGCAGAGATCTGCAGTTTGGACCGCTTATTGCCTTTGGCATGGGCGGCATTTACGTAAATCTGCTCAAAGACGTTTCATTCCGCCTGGCAATTGGTTTAAGTCTGGAAGAGATTGAAGAAATGATCGCTGAAACGAAAGCTTATTCTTTAATCCGTGGTTATCGTGGCAGCAAGCCTTCAGATATCGGAGCACTTGTCCATATCCTGGTTCAGGTAGCCAAACTGGCTCTTGACTTCCCGGAAATTACTGAGATTGATTTAAATCCGGTTATCGCTTATCCTGACAGTGCCCTAGCTTTGGATGTAAAAATAACGGTTTCCAACCTTGATGAGCTGAAAGGGTGAAGGTTATGAGGAGTATTTTTATCGCCGGTGATTCCGGCAGCGGAAAAACGGTTGTCGCGCTTGGCTTAGCATTAAAATTACAGAAAGAAGGATTAAAAGTAGGCTATTTTAAGCCGGTTGATTCAGCCAAAGGCATTCAGCATCAAAGGGGTGAGGATGTTGCGCTTTTAAAGGAGATTCTCGCACTGACCTATGAGCCTGCCGTCCTTTCCCCGCTTCAGACAGGACCCCACTATTTAAGCGGCGGACAGCGGCGCGATACTGAAGCGCTAAAGGAAAAAATCAAAACTGCCTGGCAGACAGCCAAGGACAATTTTGATACGTTATTAATCGAGGGCTCTCTTGCACTCGATACGGCAGCGAGCATAGGGATTGACTCCATCAGTCTTGTTAAGCTTTTCGACGCTGCTATGCTCTATGTAATCCGTCCGGAAAATGATTATGATTTGGATAAAACCATCTTCATCAACAACCATTTCCGCTTGGCAGGCCTTCCTGTTTTAGGAAATATTTTTAATAACGTTGACAGAACACTCATTGATAAAGTAAGAGGCATTTATCTTTCTCTTATGGAAGAACAGGGACACCATGCTTTGGGAGTCATTCCCCGCAATGCGGAAATTGCCTCACCAAACGTTAAGCAATTCTATAATACGCTCGGTGGAGAGTTGCTGACAAACGAAGGGAGCGGTCTAGAGCGGATCGTTGAAGAAGTGGTGGTCGGTTCCATGACAATAGAGAGTGCTCTTGGTTACCTCCGACGTGCTCCTAACAAGGCTGTTATCACCGGGGGGGATCGCTCCGACATCGCTCTAACGGCCTTGGAGACGAGCACCTCAGTACTAATTCTTACCGGGGGGCTCTACCCGGATGTAGGCGTACTAACCCGTGCCGCCGAAAAAAATGTGCCTGTAATTTTAGTTCATTACGATACATTTTCAGCAATCGAGCGGCTGCATGAAATATCACACCGCATTCACCCGGGCGATGAGCAGGGCGTACGTATCGCACAGGATAACGTCATCAATTACTGCAACTGGCAAGCCATGCTCCAATACTTATCCTCCTGAAAGCGCATGTCGCTACCAAGAGCTCATTTTGTTGCTCCGGAAATTATCGCTCTTCAACCTCAGTTAGCCAGTTACGAATGAGTTTTATTTCTTCTCCATACTGACGATAATCAGCCACGGGCGTTTCCAAGATCATCGGCAAGCGGCAGATTGCCGGGTGTGTAATCAAATTCAGCAGTCCATCTTTTCCGAGATAGCCTTTTCCAATCAGTTCGTGCCTGTCTTTATGTGCTCCCGGGGGAAACTTGGAATCATTCAAATGGATAGCTTTAACTCGGGAAAGCCCTACTGTCGATTCAATCTCAGCCACTAATCTTTCGACTTCCTGCTTATCCAGAAAATTATACCCAGCTCCCAACAGATGGCAGGAATCGAGACAAACACCTAGTTGACGGGGGTTCCCTAACGCCTCAATAATCTCTCGCAGCTCTTCTAATGTTCCGATTTCTGATCCTTGCCCCGCCATGGTTTCCAAAAGAAGTTCCGTGTCACCACTAAAAGGTAAAAGCGTTTCTGCCAGACAGGCAACAATCCGCCTTATTCCAGCCGCACGCCCGGATCCTGCATGAGACCCGGGATGAACAACAAGATACTCTGCGCCTACCGCGTCCATCCTGCTTAAATCATCAGCTACCACCTTTTTGGCAAAGGCATACGCTTGTTCCGACGGAGCCGCCATATTCACTGTGTAGGGCAAATGACCCACTATGGGAGCAATATCATATTTCTCTTTAATCTCCAGCCACTTTGCAGCTTCCTGCAAGGAGATCGTCCGTGCAGCACCTCCCCGGGGGTTACGGGTAAAAAACTGAAAAGTATTAGCACCAATCTGACGCGCAATTTCAGCTGCCTGATTGAAACCTTTTGCCACAGACAAATGGGAACCGAGCCGCATAATCTCCTCCAATTAATCCATTTTATCTAAGTTATAACATACTTACTTTTTTAAGGCAATTGAACTTTCTCCATTTCTCAGACGTCGTGACATGATACCGCCTACACGCCCCGTCTCTCTGGCCGTTATATCTCCCCAACCGTTTTCTCTCACCTTATTGCCAAAACCCAGTTCTTCGGCGATTTCGAGTTTAATCTTTTCCAGTTCCAGCTCCCTCGCGCTCATCTTCTCCGCCTTTTTTGTCTGCTTTGCCACCTTCGCCACCTCCTTATCTAAGGGTAGTATGAACGCTGGCAGAGAGGATATACACGGACGGAAAGTACTCAGTATGTTTACTGTGCAGGAAATTGTCATTAGCATTCTCACTATATAATGGCTCAAAGAAATAAGAGCAGACTAAGAGCCATCAATGCCATTCCTCCGACCAGTCCGAGCAGTGACTGATGGTGTTCACCATATTCGCGGGCGGTTGGCAATAATTGATCAAAGGAAATATAGACCATAATTCCAGCCACCGAAGCAAAAATTATCCCGTAAACAGTGTCTGTCAGAAA
Source organism: Dethiobacter sp. (assembly GCA_018333635.1). Lineage (GTDB taxonomy): Bacteria > Bacillota > Dethiobacteria > Dethiobacterales > Dethiobacteraceae > GPS1B09. The sequence continues at coordinate 48,439 of JAGXTL010000003.1, read as the reverse complement.
GTTGGCCAATACGGCATAGCCGATAAGAGCGCCTATTGGTTCAACAATGCCCGATAGAAAAGCCCAGAAAAATGCTATTTTACGATTCCCGGTAGCATAGAAGATGGGTACTGCTACTGCAATTCCTTCTGGGAAATTATGGATAGCAACTGCAATGGCGATGCTGACTCCCAATACCGGGTCGCGCATCGTCGAGAAAAATGTAATAAAGCCTTCCGGGAAATTATGAATTGCCACTGCTAAAGCTGTGAAGAGGCCCATCCGCAGCAGTTTCCGCCTATGGGCATCGGAATAAGTATTTCCTATTTCCAGGGTCGTCCCCTCTAGCTCTTTAAACTTCGGCGCTCTCTCAAAGAGCGAAACAAATTTGTCAATTAGGGCAATGAGCAGCATACCGCCAAAGAAAGCTGCCACCGTCAGCCAATTGCCCATTCTTTCCCCCAGGCTTTCGGTTAAAATTTCTCCTGCCTTACCCATAATTTCAATCATCGAAACATAGATCATTACACCGGCGGAGAAACCGAGGGCTACGGTGAGAAAACGAGTGTTTGTGCGTTTTAGATATAAGGCGGTTGCGCCACCTACGCTGGTGGCCAATCCGGCAAACAGGGTCAGCCCTGCTGCCAACATTACATTCTCCATCTTTTTCCTCCTTTTGAATAGATTTGCCGCCCTTCAGTATATGTGCTTAACTGCAGAGAAGTGAAAAAATAAAAAAGACGCTACTGTTTTTTATCAGCTGACGCGTCTTTTTTATCCGCTAGGGGCTGCCGCCCCTTCGGCGGGCCTGCGGGCCCTGAGCACCCCGCAAGAGTAAGGGGCACGCCCCTTACAAACCCCTACGCATAGGATCGTAGCTTCTCTGAACGGTATAAATTCCTATGCAAAAGCAAACCGGCCTCAGAATCAGCCGGTTTACTTGCAAATAAAAGATAGTAAGGTGAAAATCACGTTTTTCCTGCAACTGCAGGTAAATTTTACTATCAGCCGCCACCGCGACTAAAGCGAATAACAAAAATAGCTATGGCAACTGCAAGGCCAAGATAAACGGCGACAGTCCAAAAGTATTGCATCATGGCACCCCCTAGATTAAGCTTACCATCTTCGGCTAAAGTTAACAAGGATTAATAAAAGCTTACGTCTGTCTCGATAACCTTTTAAATCTGCAAATTACCTGATATGATTGTAAAAAAACATTAGGAGGGCAACTATGGCTGAAATTGTTGCAAAGGAACTAAAAAATCGTCAAATAGAAGGTTTTTCAGAGCGTCAGCTTGAGGAACATCATGGCATTCTCTACAAAGGATATGTAAACAAACTAAATGAAATTAGGAAACTGATGGTCAGTGTAGACCACAGCAAGGCAAATCAGAGCTTTAGTGAATTGCGGTCATTGAAAATTGAAGAAACTTTCGCCTTAAATGGGATTAAGCTTCACGAAGCATATTTTGATAACATGGGCGGCTTAGGCGGCAAAGCTGTGGGTCAAGCCCTGACCCTAATAGAGAGAGACTTTGGCTCCTATGAAGCTTGGGAAAAAGACTTTAAAGCTGCCGGCCTGGCTGTGCGTGGTTGGGTTGTACTGGGATATGATTTAGAAAGTGGTACACTCCATAATTTTGGCAGCGACTCCCACAATCTGGGACCAATCTGGAGTGCAGTGCCGATTCTTGTGATGGACACGTACGAACACGCCTATATGATTGATTATGGTGTAAAACGCCCGCCCTATATTGAGGCATTTATGAAGGTGATTGATTGGGATGTGGTCAATGAGAGGCTTGCAAAACAGTTAGGATAGCGAATTCGACTCCCCTCAGGGGAGTCTATCTCTCTTTAAACTATTTGCTGCCGCTATCAAACCAAAACAACCCATCAACATCATATTCCCTTGGGGTGCCGCAAAATAGTAATCACCAGCTGACAAGAGCGCTCGGCGAGGCCCTGTGACAACAATTAGCCCCGTTCTCACCGGTTTTTCAGGCGGGATGCAACCATGGCCGCCGTCATCCTGCACTTCCTTGTTTGTGAGAGTAGCTCCACAAAGTCGTTCCAGATATCCCCGAGCCTTCTTGGCCGTCATTTTCGCTGTATGATGTTCAAAGAGACCTAAGACTTGGTCTTGGTGGACTAGTGCGGCAAAACTGTGCTGATTACCTAGGTTAAGCACCGTCACAATGCTCTTTTCAGCCGCTTCTCTGACTACGCTGTCCGAAAGTGCCCCAAGCAGTGCTGCTCCACAGGTATCCATTAAAAGTGCGTCCGGCACATCCAGCTTTATTGCCTGCATCCTTGTAAACACCGAGGGAACTGTTCGATAGGCAAGATCAGGCAACTTACCGCCGGATTTCATAAACTCCTCCCATAACCTAAACCGGAAAATCCTATTTGATTGGCGCGGGGAATACCCGTGATCCTGGACTGCTACCGCAATCTGCGCAGGTAAAGTATACCCCACTTTAAGCAAAATTTGCTCCAGCATCTGCAGATCCAAATCACCAAGCCGTACTGCCTCAGCCTCTTCCGGCTTGTCTGCCGTTAGGATTATGCCCATCTCTTGGACTTTTTCCAGATTATCATGAATTGTCAGCGCCGCTTCAGTCGTGGCATAAACCGGAAATCCGGCGGTTATATGCTCTTTGATTGCTTTGACAGAAGGGCCGCCCCCCATAGTCCGACCGTATAAGAAAATGGTTTTTCCCCGGATTGTGGCCAAATTTATCTTTCTGCCCACTAGGACTGTAGGAGCCGGCAGCACAAGTTGAATGCAATTTTCCAGTGGTTTGCCTTGCTCGTAGAGCAATATATCTTGTGTGCCTCCGCCCACATCCACTGCTAACAGACTATCCATTGGATCGCTTCCTTTCTGCGCAGAGTGCCTGCGCAATTTCAGCGCCTAGGCGAGCATTTTCTGTCAGCAAAGATAGATTTGCCTTCAAGGTGCGACCTGCTGTTACTGCAAACAGCCTGCTCAGCATTTGCGGGGTCACATCCTGGCCGGTAATTCCTGCCGCTTTAACTTCACCCTCTATTTGCACAATGTACGTTAGCAGTTCCTGCCAAGGAATTTCCAGCGCTGTCCTCACCGGGTTATTAATCAATATTGCCGAAGGCAAACCCAACTCATCCCGGGCCAGCGCTACCTTTGCCGCTTCCCTGGGGGAATCAATCCTAAGCGCTAAGCGATATGGTGATGTTGCCGCATAAAATGCCGGGAAAAGGTCGGTACCATAACCTGCCACTGTTATGCCTTGTGTTTCCAAATATTCCAAGGTCAAGCCAAGGTCTAAAATCGCCTTGGCTCCGGAGGAAATAACAGTAATCGGGGTTCGGCCAAGAATAGTCAAGTCTGCGGAAATATCGAGAGAATCACAGGCACCGCGGTGGACACCACCAATGCCGCCGGTAGCAAGAACAGCTAAGCCATAACGATGTGCCAAGTAGGCTGTGGCGGAGACGGTGGTTCCTCCGCTTACCTTTCCAAGCGCAACAAGCGGTAAATCGCGGACTCCTACTTTCACTGGGGACTCTGCTATTGCCAACGCAGTCAGCTCCGCTGCTGAAAGACCTATTATAACTTCGCCTGATAAAACACCTATGGTGGCCGGGATAGCGCCAACCTCTCGCACCGCCGCTTCCATGCCAAGAATTGTTTCCAAATTTAATGGCTTGGGCAATCCGTGGGTGACAAGGGCAGTTTCCAGAGCGACAAGCGGGTGACCGGCCCGCATGGCAGCTAAAACTTCTGAGCCAATAGTTGTTTTCACCAGATCACTCCTATTTGCATCTAATAGTTTTGGAGGTGAATGATCATACTGACAGTTACTTTAAGATGGCAGGAAGGATTATATTTTGAGGGTCATTCCGGCTCCGGACATTCAGTGCTCCTCGAAGCCGGAGCTGCCGTCGGCGGTCAGGGACGCGGAGTACTTCCCGGAGAAATGTTGTTGATGGCACTGGGTGGTTGTACCGCGATGGATATTGTCTCCCTGCTGCAAAAGTTTAAAACCCCGCCCACTTCCCTCTCAGTTGAATTAAACGGGAGCAAACGTACAGAGCATCCAAAAAGTTTTGAAACTATCACCGCCATTTACCGCATTGAAGGTGAAATTCCGGCGGAGTTAGCATGGAAAGCGGTGGATAGCTCGTACAAAAAATATAGTGTGGTGGCGAACTCACTCCGCTCACAAATAATATATCACGTTATTTTAAATCAAGTAGACTTACTTAAATAACCCGGCTTAAGCCGGGTTATTTATCTTTTACTGCTTTACCATGGCCTCGCCGCAACATACCAGCGTGCCGCCTCCGCTCTCCACCACTGAAACCACATTACCGCAAATATCGCACTTATAAACTTCGCCTACTTTGGTTGCCATTTAATCACTCCCTTTCTATATTTTGTCATTACTGGTAACTCCTGCTCGCTTTCCGCATCGCTTAATACCTCATTTATTTGCAAATTGGACTTGTCCGACAAATCCAAATCAAATGGCTCTCGGTACTGGAATCCGTCACCATTCTTAAAAATCCGTACAACTGGCCGCAAAGGTGTTTCTTTGCGGTTTTCGATCACTATTCCCAGATAACCATTACTGAAACGAAGAGCCGTACCTACCGGGAAAGGTGCGATGTGTTTCAAGAATGAAGTAAGCAGCGAGCAGTCATATGATTCAGCACAATCAGTTATTATTTCAATCGCCTGATGGGGCTTCATCCCCAGTCGATAGGGACGGTCGGCCGTAAGTGCGTCATAGACATCCACAATCATTACCAGACGCGCGTAAGAGTGAATATCGTCTTTTTCAAGATTATGAGGGTAACCGCTGCCGTCACAACGCTCATGATGCTGCACCACAATTTTGGCACTGTTAGGAGAAAAGTTAGCTTGACTGGTTAAAATCTCAAAGCCGAAAGTGGGATGTTTTTTGACTTCGTAATATTCTTCAGGGGTTAGGCTACCTTTCTTCTTTAAAGTGAATTCACTAATCCAGATTTTACCTAAATCATGAAGCAGGGCACCCGCTCCCAATTCTTCCAGCCGTGCTTTGGAGAGATCTAAATCCGCAGCATTCAAGAGAGACAATACACAAACATTTACGGAATGAAAGAATGTATAATCATCAACATCACGGATATCTGCCAGATTTATGACAACATCTTTATTGGCCAGCACTTCGCTAACAAGCTTTTCAACTATGGAAGAGAAACGCCTGTCAAGCAAAAGGCTGTTACGTTTGGGAAGTTTGGCAATTTGCAGCGTTTCTTTAACCGTTTTTACTGCTTCGCGGCGCGTTTCTTCCGAAACCACCTCACTCACCACTACATCACTTAAATATGGGTCACTAATAAATACAAAAGAAATTCCTGCACGCCACAAACTGTTGATATAATTACTTTTCAGTTCAACCCCGGCGTTTAGCCATAATTGCCCGTCCGGCCCATAAACCGGTCGATACAACACCATCCCGGGATGCAATAAAGAAACGGGTATTTTACGCACGGCACTCCTTATTCTCCTTCAGTCTAATGCTTTCATTATAGCTTAAAATTTCCCTATTGAAAAGCCGCACCACTTTTAGATGCAACAACTCTTTAGATTTCTTTTATTGTAAATCATTGGGGCATATTGTATATAGTAAAAAAAAAAGGGCTTATGTGAACTGGTAAGTCGCATAAACTCTTTAATCACGGGAACTATATAGTTTTGTGAATCGGTGTTGGATTAGCCCCTATTATAAACTTCCCGTCTATGACCGACCTTGACCACAATAACGACAAGTTCATTATCCCTGACCTCATAAATTATACGATAGACTCCCTGACGCACACGGTATCGCTCCTGGGTCGAGAGTTTATCACAACCGGCAGGTCGTGGGTCGTTACGCAACGCTTCAATACGCTGAAGGATTCTTTTGACATCTTTATTCGGCAAGTGCCGGAGATCCTTGGACACCGACTCCTTAAAGCGAATCTCAAAGTTTGCCATCGGCTCTAAGTTTCTTAAGCAGCGCTTCGTAACTTATGGTTGGCTCGGCTACCCGCTCTTCGAAAGCGGCCAAATCCTCCTCGTCCTCACGGAGGGTATACCGCACAGCCTCATTTACCAGTTCTGATAAGGAGCGGTTCGTTACAGCTGCTTTCAACCGCAAAGCGCTGTAAATTTCAGGCTTGAAATACACTGTGGAACGCTTGGTGGCTTCACTCATTAAAAAATCACCTCTTGACATCCATTATAGCATTATAACGTTTAGGAGTCAAAACATTACTGCTTAAGATTGTTAAAATTTCCCTATTGAAAAGCCGCACGACTTCTAGATGAACCACTCTTTAGATTTCATTTATTGTAAATCATTGGGGCATATTGTATGATGAAGGCAGGCAACAGCCTGCCATTGCCTTATAATTTAAGGAGGGATATTTTTTGGAAAAGTGGGTTTGCACGGTATGCGGCTATGTTTATAACCCGGAGGAAGGTGACCCGGACAACGGTGTACTTCCCGGCACATCTTTTGCTGAATTGCCAGATGACTGGGAATGCCCTGAATGCGGTGTAGGCAAAGATATGTTTGAAAAAGAATAGCAGCCCGTGGGGCTGCTATTCTTTTTCAACTTTCTCCATTATCGGCAGAGAGATAATGACCTCTGTTCCCTTTCCCTCGATACTATTTAACTGCAAGCCGCCTTTATGGACTTCCACAATATGCTTAACAATGGCAAGTCCCAGGCCTGTACCACCAAACCGGCGAGTTCGAGCACGATCAACACGATAAAACCGTTCAAAAATTCTCTCCTTTGCTTCCTCCGGGATCCCAATCCCATTATCTCTGACCGAAAGAAATACTTTCCCGTCCTGCTGTTTGGCACTGACGGCTATGAGTCCTTGTAATTGAGTATACTTTGCCGCATTATCTAATAAATTATCAAGCGCCTGAGCCAACAAACCTCTATCTCCCTGGATGGGCGGCAAGCCCGCCGGGATATCAATTTTAATCAGATGCTTTTTCATTCTTTCTTGCAGGCGTCCCATCACTTCCCGCACTAACTCCGACACATCTACCGCTTCTTTGGCAATGGCTACCCGCCCGCTTTCAATTTTAGAAAGCTTCAGCACGTCTTCAATCAGCTCGGATAAACGCTCAGCCTCGTTATGGATGATCCGTGCAAAACGAAGTGCCGATTCCGGCTGGCTATACGCGCCATCTAACAAAGTTTCCGCAAAACCACGAATGGCAGTAAGCGGGGTGCGCAGTTCATGTGATACGTTAGCAGCAAAATCTGCCCGCATGTCTTCTAACCGTCGTAGCCGCGTAATATCGTGGATCACAGTTAAGACGCCGGCTTTTTTGACAATCTCCGCACGCAGAGGCATCAAAGAGATACTGAGCACTTTCTTATCCGGAAAGAAGGTGCTCATTTCATGTTCTAAAAAAATTTTTTCTCTGCTGACTGTCGATATTTTCTCATGCAGTTCAGCACTGCGAATAATTTCCAGGTCACGGCGTCCGCGCCAAGTATCTTTTTGCAGCCCCAGCATCTCTTCGGCAGCAGGGTTAGCCATCACCGCCCTGATATCACAGTCAAAAACAATTACCCCTTCAACCATCGTGGCCAGAATAGCTTCCAGCTGGTCTTTCTTTTCCATGGCCTGATTAACTATAACCTGCAGTGAATCAGCCATTCTGTTTATCGTATCGGCGAGCTGACCGATTTCGCTTTTGTTATTAAAATATATTCTGCTATTTAAGTTGCCTCCGCCAATTTGCCTAATCACATCCATCATTTGCGCCAGTGGCGACGTCAGCCCAAAGGAAATCTTTAAGCTAATCCCAAACAGCAGAAGCAATGCTAAGAGCAGCCCTGCCAGCAGTCCGCTCTGAATCCGACGGATAGCATTGTTTAACTCTGTCAGGGGCAGAGCTAAGCGCAGAAAAGCGAAGCGCTGGCCGTCACTCACCAGGGAAACGGCGATATTGAGTACTTCTGTGCCTGCAACAGGGGAGAGACGGACAAAACTTCCGACACGGTTATCGCGGGCAGCAAGAATTTCAGGCAACAAGAGATAATTATCAAGCAATGGGACTTCACGCGCAGAATCGCTTAGTACTACCCCATTAGGAGCAATAAGTGTAATTTGAGTGCTAGTCTGTCTTCCCAGTCTGTTAATCATCTCATCAATTTTATCAAGCTCGATATCAGGATAATCGAGCAGCAGCGGCAGCAGAAGCTCCCCGCTTACCCGAGCTTGATCTGACAAGCGAGCGCGTAAATCATCTAAGTAAAAAGTGCGAAAAAAAAGAATCGTGGCCGCACTCATTAGCATGACGGCTAACAAAAACAGCAAACCATAAGTGGCAAATAATTTGGCACTTATAGTTTTCATCGATCCGGCTCCTTGAATTTGTAGCCTATGCCACGCACCGTCAGCAGCAAAGCAGGATTGTGAGCGTCTTCCTCCACCTTCTGGCGCAAATAACGAATATGCACATCAACAGTTCTGGTATCGGCAGGGCAATCATATCCCCAGACTTTATTTAAGATATCTTCACGTCGAAATACCCGGCCGGGATGGGAGATCAGCAAAAAAAGCAGCTCAAATTCTTTAGGCGGCAAATCAAGTGTCTTGCCGTTCTTTTGTGCCAAGTAACGATCCAAATCGAGAGACAAGCTGCCTTGTCTGACAATGCGTCGCTTTTCTTCCTGCGGGGCAGGTTTTATCTGTCTTGCTCGTAGCTGAGCCTTTACCCTGGCTGCCAGTTCCCGCGGCGAAAAAGGTTTAGTAACATAATCAGAGGCTCCAAGCTCTAAGCCAAGAATCCTGTCTACTTCTTCGCCCCGTGCTGTCAGCATAATCACTGGAATATCTGCCGTATCGGGATTATGGCGAATTATGCGGCAGAGATCTAGGCCGTCTAAGCCGGGCAGCATCCAGTCAAGCACTATCAGATCAGGCTTCTTAGCTGTTATTTTTACCAGGGCCTCTTGTCCGTCGGTGGCAGTATCGACAATAAAGCCTTCCTTTTCAAGATTAAAAACGATTAATTCAACAATAGTTTCTTCGTCATCAATAACCAGAATACGTGCCAAATAGACCACCTCTTTTTAAACTTTACTGCAGCGGCGTGACACTATTCTCTTTGATTTTATTCATTCAAATCAATTCGTTTGCCACTTACCAGATAGATAACGCTTTCGCTGATGTTTGTGGCATGGTCAGCAATGCGTTCTAAAGAACGGCTGACGAAGAGCAAATTAGTTGCTTGAGTAATTGTCCGTGGATTTTCCATCATTAACACCAGTAATTCCCTAAAAATCTGTTTGTGATAAGCGTCAACCCGATCATCATCTCTGCCTACAGCTTTAGCCAGTTCTACATCTTCTGCGACATAGGCGTCAAGGGAATTTTTGGCCATTTCCTGGACAATGCGAGCCATCTGAGGTATATCTATCAGCGGTTTGATCAGTTTATCTTTCCCAATTCTTTTTGTAACTTTTGCTATATCTACCGAATAATCTCCCATCCGCTCCAAATCAGTAATAATTTTGAAGGCAGAAGCAATTTTACGTAAATCTTTAGCCATGGGTTGCTGAGTAGCGATTAAACGCAAACAGGTTTCCTCAATTTTTCGTTCCATTTTATCAATTTCTTCTTCAACGGCGAAAACTTTTTCCGCTGACTCTAAATCTTGTTTTGCCAAAGAATCCACTGCTCGAGAAATGTTTTCTTCTACCAAACCACCCATTTGCAAAATATCCTGTTGCAACTCTTCCAGTGACTTCTGATATTCACTGCGTTGAATCATCTAGCCCATTCCTTTCTTCTAACCGAATTTACCGGTAATATAATCTTCTGTGCGCTGATCCAGTGGGCGGGTAAACATAATCTCCGTCTGTCCCATCTCCAGCACTTCCCCGTTGAGAAAAAACGCCGTGCTGTCGGAAACCCGAGCTGCCTGCTGCATATTATGGGTGACGATGACAATAGTGAATTTCTCCTTCAATTCCCGGATTAAATCCTCAATTTTTTGAGTAGCAATAGGGTCAAGAGCAGATGTAGGTTCATCCATCAAGACCACATCAGGCCCCACCGCCAGAACTCTGGCAATGCATAAACGCTGCTGCTGCCCACCGGAAAGTCGCAGCGCAGAGCGGCTCAAGTCATCTTTTACTTCTTCCCAGAGCGCCGCTTCCCGCAAACTCTTTTCTACGATCGCATTAAGTTTTTTTCTCTCTTTAACCCCATGAACTCGCGGCCCGTAGGCAACATTTTCATAAATTGTTTTAGGAAAAGGATTTGGCTTTTGAAAAACCATGCCAACTTTTTTACGAAGTGCTACCACGTCACAGGATTTATCGTAGATATTATTGCCGTCAATCGAAACGTCGCCCTCAATTTGCACACTGTCAATCAAGTCGTTTAAGCGGTTAAGTGTACGCAAAAACGTGGATTTGCCACAGCCCGAGGGACCGATGAGCGCTGTCACCTCCTGCTTGCCGATTTCCATATTGACATCTTTTAGAGCCTGAAACTTGCCATAGTAAAGATTCAGCTTTTTCACCTGAATCACTGAACTAGTTTCCATAACAACCTCCTAACCCCTCATTTTCTTACGGTAATGAGCACGCAATATTATAGCAGACATATTCATTGTCACCACCAACCCAATTAGCACCAAGGCAGTCCCATACGCGATAGGCCTGACTTTTTCAATACTGTGATGCTGGGTGGACATAATAAACAAGTGATATGGTAAGGCCATAAATCTTGAAGAAAGAGAGCTGGGCAGGCTTGCCAGATAGAAAGCGGCTCCTGTGAAGAGAATTGGAGCCGTCTCCCCCGCAGCTCTGGAAATGCCGAGAATCATCCCGGTGATAATACCTGGTAGTGCTGAAGGAATAACATTTGTACGGATTGCTTGCCACTTTGTAGCTCCGAGTGCCAGCGCCCCCTCCCGAAACGAATCCGGCACAGCTTTCAGTGCTTCCTCAGAAGCCGTAATTGTAACCGGCAGAGTTAAGAGACCGAGCGTCAAGCCTGCCGAGAGAAGGCTTGTACCAAGTTCCAACGCGCGAACAAACAAAGCCACCCCAAAAAGACCGTACACAATGGAAGGCACACCGGCCAAGTTGCGAATGGAAAGACGAATAATTCTTGTAAAGATATTTTTCCTGGCATACTCATTAAGATAGATGGCGGCAAAAACACCAACCGGAACAGATGCTGCCGCCGTAATTAAGGTAATATAAACTGTCCCGAGCACAGCAGGCCAAATACCGCCTTCTGTCATACCCCGCCGCGGCATGGCAGTGATAAACTCCCAGCTTATAATGCCGATACCCTTACTGAAAATATCGAAGAAAATAAAAAATATGGCGGCAATCACCAAGAGCATCGACAATCTTAATAAAGCAAAAGCTATTCCTTCAACTAACGAAGGATGCCCTTTGCGACGCAAGTCGTCAGTCTCAAGTCCGCCATGAGCAGAAAACAGTTGAAGTTTTCTCATAGTTTTTTCACCTCACCTGCCCGATGCAGGAAAATATCTGCCAAAAGGCTGACCAAAAAGGTCATGCTGAAAAGGACAAAGCCAATGGCAAACAGCGAGTAGTAGTGAGTAGTATCTGCCGGAACTTCGCCTAGCTCAATGGCAATAGTAGCCGTCATAGTCCGCACAGAAGAGAAAAAGTCGCTGGGAAACTGCAGTGCATTACCGGTGGCCATAATCACCGTCATTGTTTCTCCTAAAGATCGCCCGATACCAAGCATGATGGCGGCAGTGACGCCGGAACCGGCAGCCGGAATAATGACCCGGGATAAAGTTTGCCAACGAGTGGCACCCAACGCAAGGGATGCCTCTTTATACTCTTTAGGCACAGCAGTCAGCGCATCCTCAGCAATACTGATAATTGTTGGCAATGACATCAACCCCAGCAGAATAGAACCGTTTAAAGCGTTTAAGCCGTTTGGCAAATTGAATATTCTGGCCAGCAACGGTGAGAAAACAACGATTCCAAAAAAACCGAGGACAACTGACGGCACTGCTGCCAATAGTTCAATCACTGGCTTGACAATTTCTCGTTCCCAAGAAGAGGCCACCTCAGCGAGATATGCAGCCGTTGCAATACCAAGAGGCACGGCAAATAACATCGCTCCGGCTGTAACCATCAGCGTTCCCACAATCTTTGTAAAAATCCCAAAGTGTGAGGCTACAAATCCAGACGGATTCCAAACCCGATCGGTGAGAAAACTGATGAAGCCCACATCCTGCCAGGCGGCAAAACTGCTGCTCAGTAGCAAAGCGAAGATTCCAACTAAAATAAAGATAACAAATGCTCCATTTAACGTAAAAAAATACGCTATGGCAGTTTCAAGCTTTCTATTCAGAAATAAACCCCCTTTCTGCTTTAATACATGGGGAAAGAGAGCCGGATACGGCTCCCTTAAACAAAACTCAACAGCCGAACTTTCTTCCAAAACGCCCCAAAGAGCAAGGGAAGGAATAAGCAAACTCCGGCTTAGTTCAGATAGGCTCGGTTCTCTTGCATAAATTCTGCTGTGGCAGGCAGAAATCCTGCTTCTTCAATAATAAGCTGCCCTTCTGCGCTTAAAACAAACTCGAGAAACTGTAACAACGCACCTGTAGGCTGGCCGCCATAATACTGGTAAAGCGGACGTGTCAATACATACTCACCTGCTTTTACCCTGTCAAGTTCAGTTGGTGTTACAAAGGGACCTGCAGCCGTTTCAGCCAAGCCTACTGCCTTAATACCGGTGGTTCCCTGAATGAAACCCATAGCAACATAGCCAATGCCGCTTACGTCGGCGCGAACACCTTCCACTATTTGTGAATTGCCGTTCATGTTTTTCTTTGCCGGGGAATAATCGCCTTTGACAACACGCTCTCTAAAAAAGACATATGTGCCGGAGTTGCTCTGCCGTCCATAAAGAGAGATAGGCGAATCTGCACCACCAACTTCACTCCAGTTAGTGATTTCACCGGCAAAGATTTTTCCGACCTGCTCCACAGTCAAATTCTCTACCTGATTGTCGGCATGGATAATCACAGCCAGACCATCCATTGCAAAAACGATCGGAATCGGCTCCACGCCATTAGCTCTGGCGCTCTCAATTTCTGAATCGCTCATAGGCCGGGACGAGTTTGCCACATCAATCTCACCCGCAGTCAAGGCGGAAATACCAACGCCGGAACCGCCACCGGTTACAGAAAATTCCACATTGGGATTTATCTCATAAAATGCTTCCACAAGAGATTGCACCACATTTACTTCACTATCAGAACCTTTGATTTGATAAGAACCGCTTGGCATTTCTCCTGCCGGATCCGGAGTCACATTGTTGTTCCCGGCAGGCGGCTGAACTTGGTTACCTCCGCCACACCCACTCAAAAACCCGACTGACAGAAAAGCAAGCACCAATAATACTGCAACTCTTGTTTGCGAAAACTTCTTCATTTTCTCATTTCTCCTTCAGGTAGATTTTTTGTTTTTCTAGTTGTCTTTTAGTATTTTAATTGCAACATTGTTAATTATAACAGCGCATTGTTAAAAACGGAAGCCTGCTCTGTTAACTTTGTGTTAACTTTATGTAAGTTTTGTGATATTCGTCCCGGGTCTTTCGAGAAAGGATTTCGCTCTATAACTGTGGAATACTTATTATGAGATATTCTGCCAAAAAAGGAATACTAGGGGGTAGATGATTTGCGGCATCAACTAAAAAGACTTGCTATTCTTACCGGTGGCGGAGATTGTCCAGGGCTGAATGCGGTGATTCGCGCTGTGGCAAAAACCTGTTTTCATCGCTACAAAGTGGAAGTGATGGGCATCATGGATGGTTTTGGAGGTTTAATCGAAAACAAGTCTTTTCTGCTGGAAGACAAAGATGTTTCCGGAATTTTACACCGCGGTGGCACTATTCTCGGCACTACCAACCGCGACAATCCCTTTCGCTATCCAATAAGGGAGGAAAACGGCAAAACAGTTTGGGGCGATGTGTCTGCACAAGCAATCGCCAATCTGACTAATATGCGTGCGGACGCGTTGGTGGTGGTTGGTGGCGACGGCAGTCTGAACATTGGCAATGAGCTGCACAAAAAAGGGGTTCCGGTTGTGGGTATTCCCAAAACTATCGACAATGATTTATCGGCTACTGATGTTACTTTTGGTTTCGACACAGCATTGAATACCGCTACAGACGCTATTGACAAACTGCATACCACCGCGGAATCTCATCACCGAGTAATGATTTTGGAAGTGATGGGTCGTGATGCCGGCTGGATCGCTCTGCATAGCGGCATTGCCGGCGGAGCCGACGTGATTCTCATTCCGGAAATACCCTTTTCTTATGCGGCTATCTGCGGAAAAATTGCTGATCGCCGCCTGCGTGGCAAAAAGTTTTCTATTATGGTTGTAGCAGAGGGAACTAAACTTCCGGACGGGCAACTTATCTATCAAACAGAAGTAAAAGATAACCCCCATCATAATAAGCTCGGCGGAGTGGCAGAGATAATTGGCCGCGAAATCCAGGAAAATTGTGGGGTAGAAACTAGGGTGACAGTACTAGGCCACCTGCAACGCGGCGGAACACCCACACCGTTTGACCGTATTCTAGGCACGCGCTTTGGCGTAAAGGCAGTTGAACTAGCCCTCAATGGAGAGTTTGGCAAGATGGTCTGCCTCTGCAGCAGCACCGTTCAGTCTGTATCGCTTGAAGCGGCAGTTGCAGAGCAAAAACTGGTCAAGCCGGATTGCGAGTTGGTCCGCGCAGCCAAATCTGTAGGCATTTCCTTTGGCGATTAGGGGTGAAACTATGTATAAAGTATTAACAATAGCCGGATCAGACTCCGGGGGTGGCGCCGGAATCCAGACCGACCTAAAAACCTTTGCAGCGCTTGACGTATACGGCACTAGCGTAATCACAGCTTTGACGGCGCAAAACACCCAAGGGGTCCACGGCATCCATACGGTACCGCCGGAATTTATCGTTTGCCAACTGGAGGCCGTTCTTTCCGATATCCATGTTCACGCAGCCAAAACCGGCATGCTGGGCGATGCCGATATAATCAGCATCGTGGCAGACATCTTGACCAGGTACAGAATAACAAATCTTGTCGTAGACCCTGTAATGATAGCCCAGAGCGGTCAGAGACTTCTGCCGGAAGATGCAGTTGATGCACTGCGCGATAAACTGCTTCCTTTAGCTATGGTCGTTACTCCTAATTTGCCGGAAGCAGAGATTCTTTTAGGCAGAGAAATTTCTTCTGTGGCGGAGATGGCGGCTGCCGCCCGCGAAATTCGTCGCCTTGGCCCGCGCCACGTATTGATAAAAGGCGGACACCTTCCGGGCACAGAGATGACAGATATTTTCTTTGACGGCAAAGATATGCATACGCTTAGCGAAAGCAAACTAGACACCATCAATACTCATGGCACCGGCTGCACCTATGCCGCTGCCATTACCGCCTATTTGGCCAAGGGCTTGACTCCGCTCGATGCCTTCGGCAGAGCAAAAAAGTTTATTACTGATGCGATTACCCACGGAATTTGTGTGGGCAGCGGTTACGGCCCGACCAATCCGATGGGAGCTTTGTTCAGGGAGTTAGAGCTGGGACGTGTTTCACGTGATCTGGCAAGAGCACTCTCCCTCTTGCAAAAAACAAAACCGGCCGTCAACTTAATAGCAACCGGCCGCACCAATTTTTTCTATTGCCTAGAAGGTGCCGGCAGCTTAACCGAAATTATCTCCTACCCTGCCCCTCTTCTGCTCTGTCAGCAACAGATTGGCGCAGTAGGTGAACCAACCTTTGACAGTCGTCTCTTTCCTGGCGAATACCTGCTGGCAGCGCACAACAAGGACAAGCGTATACGTGCCATGATCAATTTGCGCCATACCCCGGAAATAGTTGCGGCAATCAAAGAGATAGGTTATCGAGCAGCAACACTGAACACACCATTTCCTATGCTTACTTCTGTACCCGAAGCCTTAACCTTAGAGGACACGCCAAAC
Source organism: Dethiobacter sp. (assembly GCA_018333635.1). Classification (GTDB taxonomy): domain Bacteria; phylum Bacillota; class Dethiobacteria; order Dethiobacterales; family Dethiobacteraceae; genus GPS1B09. Next base: position 32,415 of record JAGXTL010000003.1, on the reverse strand, counting down.
AAAGAGCCGCAGCTCATCCTTTTTGCCCAAACAGTTGAGGAAGTTGCCCAGAAAACTGCTGCACTCGCCCGTTACTTCTGCAGCTGCTGAGGCTTTGTCCGACAAATAAGATTTTAGCAGACCCTAGGGTCTTATTTTTTTTCCTTGCTGTAGGGAATGGGGATATATTGAACGGCAGATCTGATTTTTATCGGCTGCGGGAAATGATCCATCAATTCATAGATTTCCTGCGGCAGGAGACCACAGGCATTTAAGCCCATCTCACCCAGTTCAGTACAAGTAATGGGATAGTCATGGGTCCATCGGCCCTCTGTCAGCAGATTAGCTAATTCCTCGGCTTTTTCCTCACCCAGCTTTTCCAACAAGATTTCTTTGATCGTCTTTTTTACCTGCTTAATAGCCTTCTCGGCAACATCGGCCAGGATCAGCGTTTCATCATCCACCTCATTAGCATCCTTAGCCTGGACTGCTTTCAAAATTGATACGGCAGGATAACGTCCAAGCTGAGGATCCACCGGTCCAAGTACCGCGTTGCCGTCCATAACTATTTCATCAGCAGCCAATGCAATCATAGTACCGCCGGACATGGCATAATGGGGAACAAATACTGTAACTTTGGCGGAATGCTTCTTTAAGGCATGGGCTATTTGCTCTGAAGCCAGCACAAGCCCTCCCGGAGTATGCAAAAGCAAATCAATAGGCATATCTCCAGGCGTCAGTCGAATGGCACGCAGAATTTGTTCTGAATCTTCCAAATTGATATAGCGAGTAATTGGAATACCAAACAGTGCAATTGATTCTTGACGATGGACAAGAGTAATTACACGGGATTTCCGTTTACTCTCCAGGCTGCGAATTAAGCGAATCCGGGCAGCTTCCAGCCGCGCTTGCCGCAGTACAGGAGTTAAAGCGGAAAAAATAAAAAATAGCCAAATGAGTTGAAAAAAATTAAATCCTTCGCCCAAAATAGACCCTCCTTTAGATTGTCCAGCCAATTTCCAAACAGTCGCCATCCTTCACGGAAGTTGTGAACTGCGCTTCCCGACCATTAAGCCGCAGCATCAGTCTGTTCTGACCGAGTGACGGTGTGGCCTGAAAGTTAATAATATTGAGGATATCAGCCATGGTGATCTCGTGCTTTACTACACTGATCTCTACTCTGTCGCCCGCCGTCAACGGAGTTCCCAGGGGAACTTTCTTGCCATTTATTGAATAATCTACTTCTTTTATAAAAGCTATTACTTTTTTGTCGTTAACTGTTAATTCTATCTGGTGGGGCCTTTCATCTGTAAGACAATCTATAGTTGGATAAGAGCCGTCGTCAGCTGTTTCCAGGAAATCTCCTGCAGAAACATAACTGTCAGGTACTGAAATTTTTCCATTGACACGGATAACCTTCGGCCCATAGGGAATCTGCTGATTAATGCCATTTACTGTCACTACTACGTAACCGCCTTGTAATTCTGCTTCTAAGCCTAGTTCGGTTAACACCCAAGATAAGGGCATAGTTTTAAGAATGCGCAGCTTGTCCCTGTCAAAGAGCTCAGAAGTCGACGCTAATTTTTCTTCGCCCCGAAAAAGCGGTGGCTGCAGCAGCTTTTCTTTACCGTTCAGCTGCAGAGTATAGGGAGATATCCGGCTCAAGACGGCAGCAACATTTACTTTTGCTTCTGCCCCGGGCTTAGCCGAAATGAATAATATCTTATCTCCAGGTGAAATAGCAGTATCTAGGTTAACTAATTCACCGTTTACCCTGATTTCTGCCATTTCCCCTCTTTCTCCCGGAAAAACTGTTATCTGTCCGTTAATTTCTAAACTCAAGCCCCGCCCTGGCAGGCCCACTAATTCACGTGAGCTTATACCTGCCGCCAGCAGTGCATCTGATACTCTGCTATTTCCCAGATCCATTACATCTACCGACTGGTTATTAACTTCAACGCGATAAAAGTGCAGCGCATCACCTGAGATTGCAGTATGGGCAATTCCAAGTGGTGTAACCAACTCCGGCCCCTGGTACTTCTTTGTTTTTTCTGGGAGCAGGCCTAACATTTCTTTGCCTTTAATCGTGACCCTGCTGGGATCCATGGCCAGTTTATTCGCCAAAACTTCAGTCAGCCCCGGAGTTAGACTGCCTCCGCCTACACAAAATACCACCTGCGGAGCAAGCCCGTTTTTATCCAGAATTGCTCGAGCAATTTTTCCCGCCAGAAAATCAATTGCTTCCTCCAGCTCTTTAAGTATTTTCCCGGCTGAAAGAGAAACTTTCTCGTCAAGAATGTTTTTAAACGTCAGCAATTCAGTTTTTAGCAATTTCCTTTTAATCTCTTCCGCCGTCATGAAGTTCAACAGCAGTTTCTCCGCCAAAGCTTCAGTAATTTCATCCCCCGCTACAGAAACCATCTCATACGCAAATACTGTACCGTCTCTTGTGATGGCGATATCTGATGTGCCGGCACCAATATCCACGAGAGCGACATTCAGTCGCCGCATTTCCTCAGGCACAACCATCCGCAGCGCAGCAATTGGCTCCAAAGTTAAGCTTTGCAACGTTAGTCCGGCCAGTTCCAGTACCCCTCGCAGAGAATCCACAACTACCCGCGGCAAAAAAGTGGCTATTACCTCACAAGCAAGCGAGTTACCCCGCTGCCCAACTAAATTTCGAATCAAAGAGTTATCCAGTTCGTAGCGGATAACACTGTAGCCCACACAATTATGCTTTTCAGCAAAACTTGCTCTGGCAACATGCCCTGAGAGCAGCTGCTGCTGGGCTTGCTGAATGGCTGCATATTCCAGGCGAAGCACATCTTCTTGCAGCACGCGCTTCGATGAAACAGCCGGCAACTGTGCTCGGCCCCGTTGCGTATAAAGTGATCTGCCTGCGGCCGCCACGGCCGCCCTTGAAATTTTACATTGCCCTCTTTGCTGTAAGACATTATGTACTTCAGAGACTACCTCTGCCACTCTGGGAATATCATGAATTTGCCCATCAAGCATGGCACGGGTTCTATGCTCCCTTGTTTCCACGGCTAGGATATCAAACCCGCTCTCGCTTTGTTCCAGTAGCATACCGGTCACTTTTCGCGTACCTACGTCAAGAGCCAGCATATATTTGTCGCTCATAAAGCACTCCCCACCAGTTTTTCTTAATTAACTAAATTAAATTCTCTCCTTAACAGGTGTTTTCCTGTTGTCTGGAAAATTATCTAGATAATCATCGACCGGTGAATATTCCTCTTTCGATTGTTAAATACTAGAGAAGGAAATTACCACAAAGGAGGGATATAATGCATCATCTTACCCAACGTGAACTAATGTATCTGGATGACTTTTTGAAATCAGAACAGCTCACCTACAAGTCAATGAATTTTTTTGCAGAACAATGCACAGACCAGACTGTAAAACAACTTTGTCTGGACTGCGCGCAATCCCACAAACAAAACTTCCAGACAATGCTTAAACACATTAATAGCAACTCGCTTCAATAGTGGCAGCAGTGTTCTGCTAAAATTTTCAAAGGAGGGATATAATGCAAAAACTGACAGATCAAGAAATTGCCCAATCTTTATTAAAAGAGGAAAAATCAGTTTGCGGGATGATTAACACAGCTATTTTGGAAGCAAAAAGTGATAATCTCCGGCGTGACTGGCAGAGCTGCTTACAAAGCTCATACCAATTGCAAAAAAGAGTTTTTGATGCTATGAATCAAAGAGGTTGGTACTCACCGGCGAAAGCAGATATGCAGCAACTGAATCAAATGCAAAATCAGTTTCAAAGCAATCAACTGCAATAAGGCTGCGCTCAAAGAAAGGGTTTTACTAACCCTTTCTTTTTTTTGCAATTCTGCCATAGATTAAGATGCAATATTTTTCTGCTTTGGAGAAATACTAAAGTGAGTAAGAAAGAATTTTTCACCAAGGGGGTGTAACCAGATGTCTTTTGTACCTGAACCATGGAAGCATGAAGGAAAAGAAGATATGGAAATTGCAGAGGAACTTTCTGCGTTGGAGGCACTGGACCCGCCACATGGATCACAAGGATCTGCTCGCACATCTTTCTTGCGCCGTTATTGGGAAAAGTTGTTAACTAACAAGCATAGGTGAGAGTTGTGCAGACCATTTGTATCGCTATGGAAGACAAAATGTTGGCTGCCGCACTGGCTGTCCCGCGAATCTCACGACTCATTAATTCGGAAGAAACCTTGCAGATCCGTCAGTACTTCTACCAGGCTGGGAGCAGAGCATACCCGGCCTGGTACCTTTTCGGCTGCCGCGCAAAGGGAGTAGAAGGCCTAGTTGAGCAATATTTAAGGCAGGGGTATCAGGTTTTCCTTGCACCTGCCAGTCTGTTAAAGACAAGAATCGGCTGTCAAATCATAGATGTTCAATTTTGCGGATTATCCTTTTCTTCCTATCAAGCACTAATTCAGCAAAAAATTCAAGTTTTTGGTTATCTGCCGGAGAAATTCTCCTCCAAAGCTGTATTGGCTGCTTACCTAAGAAATAATGGCGGCAAAAGGTACCTGCCTGCCCAGAAAGTCTACCAACAAAACTCAGCCAATTTTTTGCCGCCAAGCAAAGACGGCTTGTATATACTTAAATCACTATTCGGTGCTGCAGGTCGCAGTAGTGACGGCGACCATTATACTGTTTGGCAAAGAGAATCATTGGAAAAAGAGCTTCCAGCTGTTTTGGCCGGCTTGTCCGCTGGTGAAGGAATTATCTGCAGTGAATTTATTATTACTAACGATCCATATGCGGCACACGCAGACCATGTTGTTCATAAAATGCACTTTATTGGCGCAAATCCTTACGGAACAGTTTGTCAACGGTTTATTCACCGGTGTGACTGGCAAAACTTGCGCAAACAGGGTGCTTTACCGCTGCCCGATTTTATTGGTGAACCTCTTATTACAGTTGGAACAGTAGATCAAATATGCGAATTTTATCCTTTTGCTGAGGCGCTGGCATTTCAAACAGAACGCGTCATTTATTCTGCCGATTTTATAATCCCAGGCGATGGTATTCCCCGTTTTCTGGAAAGCAATAAGCTGGCAGCAACTTTTGCCGAACGCTTTGATCCATCAATGCCTGCGCTGATTGATGCCTACGCTCACATGCCAATTCAAATATTAAGCCAAGCCATAAAGAATTTGCGCTAAGTTTATGAAATCCCACTCTCTGCAAATATTTTCATTAACTTTTTCTGTTTTTCCATTTCCCTCAGCTCAGTACGTCGAATTTTACCGCTAATGGTTTTGGGTAAACTGTCTACATATTCAATTTCACGAGGGCACTTATACGGAGCAGTCATTTTTTTTACGAAATCCTGCAGCTCTTTAGTCAATACTTCAGAGCCTTCATAGCCTGTCGCTACAATAATGAACGCTTTAACAATTTCGCCACGCAGACTATCCGGGCTGGCAACTACCGCAGTTTCGGCAACTGCCGGATGCTCTATCAGGGCGCTTTCAACTTCAAACGGCTCGATTCTGTGCGCAGAGCTAAGAATTGCATCGTCAGCGCGGCTCACAAAAGTAATATAGCCATCTTTATCACACACGCCGCGGTCTCCGGTAATATACCAGTCACCACGCAGTGTCGCCGCAGTTCGTTCCGGTTCATTGTAATACTCCTTAAAGATACCTACCGGACGCTCCGGCTTTACACGCACAGCAATGTCCCCTGCTCGGCCAGGCTCAACTTCGTTGCCATCCCGATCCACTATCGCCACTTTAAACCCGGGGGAAGGTTTGCCCATTGAGCCGACTTTGACAAAGTTTGCAGGGAAATTAGCAACGAGTAACACCGTCTCCGTCTGGCCGTAACCATCGTAAATCGTTGTTCCGGTAGCTTCTTTCCAAACTTTAATAACTTCCGGATTTAGTGGCTCGCCGGCGGCCACGCAATGACGCAAAGTATTAAAGCTGTAGCTCTGCAAATTTTCCTGCACTAATACCCTATAAGCTGTCGGTGGGCCGCAAAGAGTAGTAATAGGATACTTGCTGAGAATAGCAAGCGTCCGTCTGCCGTCAAACTTACCTGCGCTATCATGAACAAAAACACTGGCTCCGCAGTTCCAAGGTCCAAAGAAACTGCTCCAAGCTGCTTTAGCCCAGCCGGTGTCAGTCAAGTTCCAGTGCAGATCATTCTCTGTCAGATCCAGCCAGAACTTTCCGGTAACCAGATGTCCAATCCCATATGAAGCATGGGTGTGTATAGTCATTTTTGGCAAACCGGCAGCACCTGAAGTAAAGTATAAGAGGGCGTTGTCATCTGCCCGCGTGTTAACGGCTTCATATTCCTCAGGCGCTTTTTCCAGTTCATCATCAAAAGATAGCCAACCCGCGCGCCGGCCGACTAAAATCTTAGTTTTCAATGTGGGGCAATTCATTGCTACGGCATCTACTTTATCAGCAATCTCCTCTTCCGCTATTATGGCAGTCGCGCCGGAGGCGACAAAACGGCTCTGAATATCCTTTGCGGTAAGTTGTGTAGAGCCGGGCGAAATCACCACACCGGAACGAAGAGAAGCCAGCATTGCAACCCAAAATGCAGACCTTTTCCCCAAAATAACAATAATTCGATCGCCGGGCAGAATATTATTTGCTTTAAAGACATTAGCCAACTTTCGAGAAAGCTTGGCTAATTGTCTAAATGTAAGCTTTGTTTCACTGCCAAAATCATTTACCACCCAGAGAGCCAACTTATGCGGATTTTCGCACCAGCGGTCAAATTCATCGCGAGCCCAGTTAAAATATTCCGGCACTTCCAGTTTAAAGCTTCGGTAAACTTCCTCGTAATTTTTCATATTTGCCACAGGCAACTCCCCCTCCGTTCGGCTCTTCTGCAAGAAAATAATAGCAATATTCTCATAATTTAAGCCAAAAAGTGCTGTATTTGCCTGTTAAAACCGCAATGCATTATCTCACAAATTTGTTTTCCGATTGATCTTGTTTTTACTCTTTCGAGAGGGAAGCTGAACAATTTAAGCGAATATTAAACAGATAAGAAAAGCTGGCAGGAGGAAAACCATGCAAATTATTACGCTACCTGAAGAAACGGCAATTTACTACGGCGCACTTTGGAACGGAATTGATACTGAAATTGCGGGTGCGGGAACTCTCTATACTATAGGCGGGCTTATCAGTAACAAGCCCGGCTGTCAAGCGAAATCATTAGATTTTAGCCACCTGACGCTTATGCCCGCAATGATCGACTGCCATGTCCACCTGGCAATGCCTTATAAAAGCAGCGATTCGCTTGCTGCGCGGATAAATAAAATACTTATGGCCGGTGTTGCAGCTGTCCGTGAGGCCGGTTCCCGCAACGAAACTTTTTTCAGCGATCCCCGTCTGCTTATTGCAAACTGTTGCCGCGCCATCAGCAAGAAGGGGTTCTACGGCAGTAACCTAAGTAAAGAAGTAAGCTCCTTGCCCGAAGCATTAGCTGAAATAAACCGTCTGGCATCCCAAGGGGCACAGCATCTCAAACTGATCACTTCAGACATTTTTAGTTTTAGCCAATATGGAAAGACTGGACCTTTGCCTTTTAGCCAAAGCGAGCTTACAGCAATGACGGAGCTGGCAAAAAAACTTGGTCTGGCTGTAATGGCCCATGCCAGCGGAGACGAAGCAGTGCGCCGCTGCATTGAAGCCGGGGTCAACTCTATAGAGCACGGTTACTTTATGCTGGAAGAAACACTGCCAGAATTGATAAAGCATGATATAGCCTGGGTTCCTACATTAACCCCGGTGGCAGTTCACCTGAGTAATCCTCACTTGTGCTCCTTGCTTTCCCCAGCAGAAAAAAATACGATCAGCCGTTCTCTTGAGCGTCAGATTGAGATGGTCGGCTTAGGCGGTGCCCTAGGAATACGCATCGGCGCCGGGACAGATGCGGGAGGAAAAGGCGTTCCTCATGGCTCTTCCCTGGTTAAGGAAATCGAGCTGCTCCGCCAGGCTGGATTGCCAAACGCTCAAGTTCTAAAAGCTGCCACATCAGAAGCTGCCAAAATCTGCGCTTTTGCAAACCTTGGTGTAATCCAACCGGGGTACAGGGCGCTGCTTTTAGCCGTTAGGGGAAATCCACTGATACAGCCGGAAATATTGGCACAACCTGAGGCGCTGTTGCTGAATTAATAGGGTTTTCGACTCCGGGGCAGACTAAAAAAAAATGCTCGGAGGCGACAATGAATCATATCTGCCCATACTGTAACGGACTAAAAGCACTGGAAATCCAATGTCCGTCCTGCGGCACTACCTTGGATGACTGCGGTACACTTCAGGAAGCACTGGGGCCCTACGCTCCATATGAAGAAAGTGCTCTTAAGCATGCTCACTTTGACTGTGTTCACCAGACCTATTGCCAAAAATGTGGCATTGAATACATCTACACACTTCCTGGCTAATTTTTTCTTTCTCTATAATCATGCAGTTCGCTTAGAAAGATTTCAGGCGCCCATGCTCTTTTTGTTTTTACCCTGTAAATACTCTTCATAAATATACATCAACTCTTTATCAAAGAGAGTCCTTTTTAAGTCAACGGCCGCGGAGCGTACCATGGCAAGCATTTCTCCTGCCACATCGTCTGAGAGTACGATGCCGTATTCCTGGAATTTCAAAACAATAGAGCGGCTGCCGGAATGCTTGCCGATAATAATCTGACGTTCCAAGCCAACTTCTTCCGGATGAAAAGCTTCATAAGTAGCCGGATTCTTGATAACGCCGTCAGCGTGTATTCCCGACTCGTGGGCAAACATATTGGTACCCACAATCGGTTTGCACACCGATAAAGTACGTCCGGAAGCGAGGGCCACATATTCAGAAATTTCACGAAGCTCCCGCAGCTTCACGTGGACATCTGTTTCATAAAGATATTTCAATGCCATGGCTACTTCAGCCAGAACGGCATTACCTGCCCGTTCACCAAGACCGTTAACGGTGACGCCTACCAGAGAAGCACCCGCTCTCACTCCGGCCAGAGCGTTAGCTGTAGCCATGCCAAAATCGTTATGTGTGTGCATTTCAATGCTCATACCGGTAGCGTCAATCAACTGCCTGATAACGTCATATGTCTTAAACGGCTCCAAAATCCCAACCGTATCGCAAAAACGTAACCGATCTGCTCCACACTCTTTAGCGCGCAAGATAAATTTAATTAGGAACTCAAAATCACTTCTTGAAGCATCTTCGGCGTTGACAGAAACATACTTATTATGCTTCTTGGCAAATTCGACCGCCCTTGCCATGTTGTCAAGCACCCACTCACGAGAAGTCTGCAGCTTATGAATAATATGAATATCGGATGTTGAGATAGAAATAGCCAGTGAATCTGTGCCACAGTCGAGTGACTCCTTAATATCACCTACATTGGCACGATTCCATGCCATTATACTTGCATCAAGTCCCAAATCCACAATTGCTTTAATAGCTTCTTTTTCGTCGCCACCCATCACAGGAATCCCGACTTCTAACTGATGAACCCCCAGGAAATCCAGCATTTGAGCAATCCGAACTTTTTCTTTATTTGAAAACACAACACCGGCAGTCTGTTCACCGTCGCGTAACGTAGTATCCACAAGGATAATCTCTTTATTCTTCATGCCTTCAAAAAAACGTTTCATGAAAATACCTCCTCAGCAACTTTCTAGTGCGGTATTGCAGCAACCATCACTTTTTAACCACCATATTGTTTCTGTGAACAGCTTCCGAGCAAGCACGCTGCAGCACTTCTGCAGCTTTCTCAGTCCGCAGCCCTTTGACTTTTGTGAGTTCCGGCGCACTGTAATTCACCAATCCCCTGGCAAATTCATTGCCGCAGCAGTCCTCAATCACGACCATCTCACCCAATTCAAAATCTCCGGCTACTGCCAAAATGCCGCTTGGCAGCAGACTTTTTCCCTCTACTAAGAGAGCTCTCCTCGCTCCATCGTCAACAACAAGTCGGCCGTGGATTGCTTGCCCATAAGCTATCCAGCGCTTCCTGCTCTCCAAACATCCTTTCTGAGCGCAAAAAAACGTCCCCACATCCTCGCCGGCCAAAATCTGCTGCAGCACATCGGTTCTGGCACCGTGCGCAATCACCATCGGTATTCCTGAATTTGTTGCCACCTCAGCAGCTATCAGCTTGGTAATCATTCCGCCGGTAGCCAGAGATTCGGAACTCTCTCCCGCCAACTTGCGAATATCCGGCGTGATATGTTCTACAACACTAATTATCTCCGCACAATCATCCACTTTAGGATTTGCAGAATACAACCCATCAATATCTGAGAGGAGAACCAATAAGTCGGCATCGAGAATACTGGCAACCATGGCAGAAAGAGTATCATTATCGCCAAACTCAATTTCCTCTACAGCAACAGTATCATTCTCATTAATCACAGGCACAGCGCCATACTGCAGCAAAGACTGGAGCGCATTGCGGGAATTCAAGTATCTCTTTCTGTCATTGAAGTCATCGCGGGTCAGAAGCACTTGCGCCACCACCAACCCGTATTCTGTAAACAGCTTTTCATACATTTGAATTAGCAGACCTTGGCCAATTGCTGCCACCGCTTGTTTTTCCGGGGTGGTTTGCGGTTTGCTTGGTAGTCCCAGCCGTCCAACACCGGCGGCTACCGCGCCGGAGGAGACTAAAACTACCCTCTTACCCTGATTGACCAGATCAGCCAGTTCTCGCACCACTTTTTCCATCTGACGTAAATTTAATTTGCCTGTGGCATGTGTTAAAGTTCTAGTCCCTACTTTAACTACCACAGTCTTTGCTTCTTTTAACGAACTTCTGCGAGAGTCCATTAGTCACCTAACTCCCTCGAGCGCTCCGTCGCCTTCTTGACGGCTTTTTGCACGGCGCCGCGAAAACCGTCTTTCTCCAATGAATATAATGCGGCGGCCGTGGCGCCCCCCGGAGATGTTACCATCTCCCGCAGCACAGCCGGATGTTCCTCGGTCTCCAGCACCATCTTTGCCGCACCAAAAACTGTCTGCGCAGCCATTTCCAAAGCCATGGCCCGCGGCATTCCGCCCAGCACACCACCGTCCGCCAAAGCCTCTATCAGCAAATAAACATAAGCCGGACCACTCCCGCTCAAACCTGTAACAGCATCTAACAACTTCTCCGGCACAATATGCACCATTCCCAGTGTTTCCAACCAAGAAGCCACTTGGTGCAAATCTTCATCAGCCACATGCTGCCCTGTGCTAAGCGCCATGGCTCCCTCCCCCACCTGGCACGGGGTATTTGGCATCACACGAATTACCCCCACTTTGCTGGTGAAGCATTTTTCTATTTCTTTAATACTTATTCCCGCCGCCACAGAGACTATAACTTGTCCGTCCATCATTTTTGGGGCGATATGCCGCAGTAATGGTTTCATATCTTGTGGCTTTACAGCCAGAAAAATAACCTTGGCTGCCAGGGCGACATCCTGCGCATCAGAAGCAGCTTTAATCCCAAAGGCTTCAGACACACCCTCCAGCTTTACCTTGAGGGTGTCGAATGCCACAATTTCGGCTGGCGCAACCCCTTCAGCCAACAAACCCTTTAAAAGAGCTCCGCCCATAGTCCCAAGACCAATAAAACCTATCTGGTTCAAACTTTCACCTCCCGTAAAATCAAACCCTGCAATTTCCTCTATTTTATTACACCTGACGCCCATTTTCAAGATATAACCCAATTTAGCCACTATTTCATCGCGGCGGGATGATTTTTTCGCGTAAGATAAAGTTTCTGGAAGGAAAATTTGCTAACCGTGAAGAATAGAAATTATTAACTCTAATATCCGACTAAGTCATAGTTGGAAATATTTTATGGCAGGTGGATCTAATGCAGTATACATTCATACAAATAGCTATTCAAGCTAAAATTGCGACAATCACTATAAACCGTCCTGAAGTTCTAAACGCTCTAAAATTCGAAGTGCTAAGTGAACTACGAGACGCAATGCTCACTCTGCGGGACGATACTGAAGTTAAAGTCGTTGTAATTACAGGCGCCGGACCAAAAGCATTTGTCGCAGGGGCAGACGTTGCTGTCATGGCGGAGTTGGGCTCACTGGAAGCGCGTAAATATATAATGGCTGGCCATGAAACATTTGACTTAATTGCCGGCTTTCCTAAACCGGTGGTTGCCGCTGTCAATGGATTTGCCCTGGGCGGCGGCTGCGAGCTGGCACTAGCCTGCGACTTTATTTACGCGGCGGAAAATGCACGTTTCGGTCTGCCGGAAATAACCTTGGGCATTATTCCCGGCTGGGGCGGTACGCAACGCCTGCCGCAGCGCGTTGGCACCGGGCTGGCCAAAGAAATGATCTACACCGGGAAAGTGATCGATGCGGCAGAGGCAAAAGCTATTGGCTTAGTAAACAAGCTTTTTCCGGCTGAGGGTTTCCTTGATGCAGTAAAGGAAGAACTAAAAGCCATAGTCAGTAAAAGCATTGTACCGCTTACCATGGCAAAAGCGGCAGTTAATGCCTATCTTGACGGAGGCGGAGCAGCCGGTAATGCTATGGAAATCCAGTCCGTTTGCATCTGTTTTTCTGCTCAGGATCAAAAAGAAGGCATGGCAGCTTTCCTTGAAAAACGCAAACCAGAGTTTACCGACAAATGACCTATCATTGTTTGACAAACCACAGAAGTTACGCTACAATAACTATGGACGCAGGGGAGTAGCTCAATTGGTAGAGTAGCGGTCTCCAAAACCGTTGGTTGCAGGTTCGAGTCCTGTCTCCCCTGCCACATAATAAATTAACTAAACACCGCAATCTCTTGCGGTGCTTTTTACTACTGCCACTTTTAATTACTGGAGGTGCCTTTGATGAACAAGGCAGTCGTCCTCTTATCGGGTGGGATCGATTCGGTTACAGCGTTGGCCTTGGCTTCAAGAGAAAATGAGGAAATATATGCTCTCTCTTTTAACTATGGACAACGGCACAGCAAGGAATTAGCATGTGCCCGTTGGCAGGCAAAGTATTTTGCCGTGAAAGAGCATGTACTGATAGAATTAGATATGCTTTCGATAAGCTGTTCATCGTTGCTGGACAGAGCCATTGCTATTCCAAAAGAGGAAACTGATTCAATCCCAAATACTGTAGTGCCGGGAAGGAATATGATCTTTTTGTCATTTGCAGCTGCTTACGCAGAGACAAAAAGAGCTGAAAAAATCTATCTGGGAGTCAGCCAGGTGGACTATTCTGGCTATGTTGATTGTCGCGAACCATTTGTGACTGCAATGGAGAAAGCTATAAATGAAGGGATTACCTGGTGTGCTGAAGGCCAAGGCTCGATCAAGGTGATAGCCCCTTTCATGCACATGTCTAAGGTTGATGAGATAAAACTGGGCAACGAGCTTGGAGTTGACTATTCTAAAACATGGACATGCTACGAAGAGAGTGAGCAGGCTTGCGGCGAATGCCCTAGTTGTCGGCTAAGGATTAAAGCCTTCAATGAAATCGGCATAGTTGATCCTATTGTTTATAAAAAAGTATAACATGAAAGAAATCAGAGCAAAGAAGAGGTCTGCAAATGTTAAGCATAACAAAGACATTCAATTTTGATTCAGCCCACTGGTTAACAGATTACGAGGGGTCTTGCGGCCAACTGCATGGCCATAGATTCAAATTGGAGATAACCGTAGCCGGAGACCTGGTTGATGGCATGGTGATGGATTTCGGTGAGCTAAAGGAGATAGTAAAACCTGTGGTAGAGCAGTTGGATCACAAGTGTTTGAATCACATCTTGCCTTTCAGGACTACTGCCGAAAATATCCTGATATATATAGTCAAAGAGGTGACCGGCAAACTGCCGGCAAGAGTCAGTTTAAAAAAGGCACGATTGTGGGAAACCCCAACCAGTTATGCGGAATGGGAGAAATAACATGCGGGTGGTTGAGGTTTTTAACTCTATCCAAGGAGAGGGCGCCTACACCGGCCATGCGGCTTCATTTGTCAGATTGGCTGGCTGCAATTTGCGCTGTCACTGGTGTGACACAAAAGAAAGTTGGGAACTCTCCGCTGGGTATGAGCTGGAAACCATTGAGATAGCAAATAGATGTCAGCGACAGATAGTGATTCTAACCGGAGGAGAACCATTGCTGCAAGATATATCACCTTTGGTTTCCTTGCTGCATGACCGCGGACAGCAGGTGCATTTAGAAACTAACGGGACATTACCTTTACCTGACGGCATTAATATAGACTGGGTTACAGTCTCCCCAAAATTCCTAAGCGGCTATATTCTTAAACCGCAAAAAGTCGATGAAGTCAAATTAGTGATGGATAATCATCTCCATGAACAGTTGATAGCAGATTTGCTAATGAGTTACTCGCTTGTCTATCTGCAACCTGAGAGCATGAAGCCTCAAAGTATTAATCGCTGCCTGGAGTATATAGACAAGTATCCTGAGTTGAAACTGAGCTTGCAGATTCACAAAATATTAAACATACGTTAATCTTCCCACTTTTCAAACCAGAATATAATGCAGTCGCCGCCCATTTCCTGCTCATATATTTCTCCATACTTTAAGCGCAGGGCGCTCTCGCAGTAAGGGCAATAGATGGCTCCTTTATCTAGGTTCTCCTGTTCAGCAAAGCGACTTAGATCTTTTTTGCATTCCGGGCAATCAACATAATAAAACATGAAGTCCCCTTTCTTATTGCTTATGAGAGATGGTTTACCGAGATGCTGCTGTAAAATTAGGAAGGTTTTCCGGCATTTCTATTACACCGGGCCTCAAGTTATAAATTCTGTAAAGCTGAATTTTTTCCTCTTTTACAGTTATACTGAGCAACAGAGCCATTCTGTGCATAAACAAATTATCTTCGGCAAACCAAAGGTAAAGCTGCAGCTTATCAAGGGTGGCATCTTCCTCAAAGTGAGTTAGAATTCGCAGCTCTGGGGGCGGAATCTCCAGAAAATATGTTTGACATGCAATATCTTCCACCATCCTCACCGGGCCTTCCACCGCCAGGATCTGCTTGTCGGAAAGAAGTTCTGACAGGAGCACGAATGGGTCACCTGCCAGGAAAGCTAACCCGCCCAGTTCAGCTTTCCCCGCCTCCTTCCATTCAGTGATAACTTTACTGTCTTTAACAAAAAACTGTTCGTGGTTGCTGTATATTTCCAAGTCGTACGACTCAATTTTTCCATATAGATGACCGTCTATTATCTGTCCTTCAAAATGAAGTGCATAGCCGGGCCCTCTTTCATCGACTACCAGACTGTAGTCATTAAACGCTGCGGCTGCCGAGACCTTGTTTCGGATAATTTCCAGGCTGACAGTCGGATTTGCCTCTTTCTCAGGGCGGGCGGAGTATGTCATTCGCCAAAACGCCGCCAAAACGCCTGCCAAAAAAAAGAATAGTAGTAATTGCACAACAATCTTAACATGTTTCTTGGAAATCTGCGGAGCTTGTCTCACCGGCGGCACCTCCAAATAATTATCTCGGTGCAGTTTATGAGACCGGCAAGCAAAATAATACTAGAAAGCCTTGTTTAATACATAGGCTGTTTTTTTTCTAATTCGTGAATTATTTTTACGGCGGAACTGGTTCCAAGCCTCGTAGCCCCAACTGAGAGCAGCCTAAGCGCAAATATGGCATCGCGAATCCCGCCGGAGGCTTTAATGCCTAGTCCGGGAGCCGCCTCCGCAAGCAGGCGGATATCATCTTCTGTAACACCGCCAAAGAATCCGGTGGATGTTTTTAGCATATCAGCTCCGCTTTCAACAGCCAAGCGTGCTGCTATGCGCTTTTCTTCGTTCTTCAGAAGTGCAGTTTCCAAAATTACCTTTAACTTAGCGCCGGCAGTAACCTGACGAACCAAAGCAATTTCATCGCTTACTAAACTCAGCAGACCTTCTTTAAGCGCGGCGACATTCATCACCAGATCAATTTCTTGCGCACCGTTTTGTACGGCCTCCCCAGCTTCAAACACTTTGACGGTAGAGGTGGTGGCACCAAGAGGAAAACCGGCCACTGCCGCCACAGCAACACCGGAACCGGAAAGGAGTCGCGCCGCGTTAGCGACATGCCAAGGATTAACGCATACAGCAGCAAAGCTAAACCTCTTGGCTTCCGCACACAACTGAGCAATCTCTCCTCCTGTGGCATCAGATTTTAAAAGTGTGTGATCAATCGCAGCAACAAATCGAGAAATCTCCATTATTACTCATTACCCTCCCTCCCTGGGACAAGGGGACAGGTGATTTGTCCCAGTCTATGCTCTGCTTGGGACAAGGGGACAGGTGATTTGTCCCATGTCTAAGCTCTGCTTGGGACAAGGGGACAGGTGATTTGTCCCATGTCTAAGCTCTGCTAATTACGCTTCTCGTTATCCCTGTTACCCTTTCAACTTGCCTTATTGTTACACCATCAAGTGATTTCAATGTTTTAATAAAAGCGTTTCTCTGTTCTTTGCTGTAACTTTGGAGTTCCCCAACTTCATCTAAGCCCATTGTGATAATATATTTAACAAGTTCGCTATCTGTAAACTGATTCTTTACTTCCAAACATTTATCGTCATTTATTTCATTTATAAATTTAGAAAAGAGATTTATAGCCAAAAACCGTTCATCCGCGAAAAATGCAAATACAAAATCAACGTTCACAAACGTCGGCTTGCCTATAAATTCACTAAAACTGCTCCACTGGTAATCACCGACGCGTTTAATAATGCCGGCTTTCACCGGATTTTGATGTATATAGCGAAGAACGCTTAAAAAATACCTGTCATTTTCAACAGCTTCGCTTCTGTATCTCTCCTGAAACAAATGCCCGCATCGCATATACTTTTTATTAAACCATATTACGTAACTTGAACTAAATCTCTTAATTATTATTTGGAGCGGATCGGAAACTTCTTTAATCAACAAATGAACATGATTATCCATAAGGCAGTAAGCAAAGAGCTCATACTCACTAACGTTCTTATAGAATTTCAATGTAGCCAAAAACTTCTCCTTGTCTTCGCGATCATGAAAAATCGCTTCCTTGTTAACTCCTCGCAAAATAATGTGGTAAATCCCGCTGCTGCTTTTTTTACGTGCCTGCCTGGGCATAGCTATCACCTCATCTTAGTAGTGTCCGGGCCTGCTACTCATACCCGTATCCCGGCTACGCTAAATACCAGACAATGACATATATATTGGAGCAGTTGAGACCCACCTCCTATGCATATTTCTATATTGCTGGGACAAATCACCTGCTGTCCACGGAGAAGGTCCCCTTGTCTCAGTCCCTTTGCCTTATTACTAATATTTTATATCGAACAAATGTGCTGGTCAACTATTAAGTTGAGATTGGGACAAATCACCTGTCCCCTTGTCTCTCCCTTATTTTTTTTAGTATTGCGGCAGCGGATTGTCCTTGATTAACTACTGATTCAAACAGGTCGCCGGTTTTCTCCAGTCGAGCAAAAATATTTTTAATCGTAAAGTCGGCAGGATTGATTCGACCCGAAAGCAACTCTTCCCAGGTCAGGGGTGTTGATACTTGCGCACCGGGTACAGGACGGACGGTATAAGGTGCATTAATGGTCCTTCCCCAAAGATTTTGTAAGTAGTCAAGATATACTTTTGCACCCCGCTTCTTAATAATTCTTTCCATTGTAGTGACTCCCCGCGCCTTTTGGTGTACCAGAGTGCATATGTAACCGATTATATCCCTGACTTGTTCATATGTATAAAGCGGTTTAAGTGGGATATAAATTTGCAGACCGGTTGCGCCTGATGTTTTCGGATAACCTTTAAGTTCAAGTTGGCATAGGACTTCCTTAACATGACGTGCCGTTTCAATAACAGCAGTAAAGTCAACCCCTTCCTGCGGATCGAGATCCACAATACCCCAATCAGGATTAAGTATGCTTTTGACTCTGGAATGCCAAGGATGTATTTCCAAACAAGCCAGGTTAGCAATATATACGAGCGTTTCCAAATTGCTAACAACGATGTAGTCAATATTCCTCTCTTTTGAAGGGATGGGAAACGTCCTTATCCAGTCCGGCGCAAATGAAGGAACATTTTTTTGGTAGAATCGCTTCCCATGGATGCCTTCAGGAAAACGCTGAAAATTGCATGGCCTATCTTTGAGGAAAGGTAAGAGATAGGGGGAAATGGCAATGTAAAAGTTAATCATATCATGCTTTGTATAACCTTCTGCCGGCCAAATGACTTTTTCCAGGTTTGTCAGCTTAAGTATTCGACCGTTAATTTCCAGTTCTGGCACCCAATTCCTCACTTCCTGTTGCTTTAGTCAATTTGAAAAATACTGGGACAAATCACCTGTCCCCTTGTCCCAGAATGCAATTTTTTGGTAGGTCTTTGGTGAGGCCGATAATGACCGGTTGGCGCATGCGCAAATCTTCCGTCCATTCCTGAAGGTCTACCAATGCGGTTAACGAGGGGCTTACCCACCTATTATCCTTGCCGGGTATAGCGTTGACAAACTCTGGTTTGGCAATTTCTGCTTCTTTAAGATAAGGGGTTAGCGCCGCTAGATCACGCCCCGTCAGTCCGGTTGCCACCCTGCCCACATAAAGAAACTGACCATTATGATAGGCACCGGCCAAAAGAGCATTAATCTGGCCTGATTTTACAGTATAGCCACCGATAGCCACCAACTGCTTTTGGCGGTGCTTTACTTTTATCCAGGCACGGTGTTTCTTGCCGGCTGCGTAGTGTCCTTCTTTGAGCTTTGCCACAATTCCTTCCATTTTCTGCTGCGATACAGCTTCAAACAGCGCATTTCCGTCTGCAAAACTTTCAACAATGCGCACCGTGTCATTCTCTTGGAGCGCTTCCGCCAGGATAGACTGCCGTCGAGTCAGAGGCAAGCTTATTAAGGATTGACCGTTATACCATATTAAATCGAAAACCATATAGAAAATCGGGACTTGCGCCATCAAGCGGCGGGTTTTGTTTTCAGTGGCGGCCGGATTGATTAAATCCCTCTCCAAAACAAGTGGGAAGCTGGGCTTGCCGTTCCTGAGCGCCACAATTTCACCGTCTAGTATTGCTTCACCTCTCACCAGATCAGTGAGAACAACAAGTTCAGGATAATGGCACGTCCGCTCCTTAAGCTTTCTGTTGTGTAACCAGACACGGTTGCGCCCCACATGCGCCAGCATGCGAACACCGTCCCACTTAAATTGATAGAGAAATTCACCCTGGGGGACGTGGTCGGAGGAGATAGGTTCCATCGGTTTAAAAGATAAAAAAAGCACTTACTCACCCGCCGCATTCTTACGTTTTTTACGGGCAGGTTTATCCCTAGCGTCAGCAGTTTTTTTAGCTATTGCCACGGACGCTTTTAGCGCTTCCATTAAGTCAACAACCTTCCCTTTCGCTGCCACCTCAGGAATGGCAATCTGTTCACCCTCAATCTTTGCGTGAATTAATTCAATGAGCTTCTTGCGGTATTCATCATCATATTTCTGCGGGTCAAAGACGGTAGCGAGGTTGTTTATTAACTCCTGTGCCATTGTAATTTCATTATCGTGAAGCTTAATCTCCCGGGAAAAGCCCGGCAGTAAAGAAGTATCCCTGATTTCATCCGGATAGAAAATTGTTTCCATAACAAGCAGGTTTTTGTAACCTCGGATTACAGCTAATGACTCTTTACTGCGGATAACAACCTTTGCCACGGCAATTTTTCCCGTCTCTTCCATCGCCTTTCTGAGTAGCGCATACGCTTTTTCACCCGCTTCACCCGGCGAAAGATAATATGTCTTATTAAAATAAACCGGGTCAATTTCTTCCAGAGCAACAAAATCCACGATGTCCACCGAACGCGTTCTCTCATCGGGAATTTTCTCCAGATCTTCCTCGTTGATAATAACATAGCGGTCGGTTTCATACTCATACCCGCGTACAATGTCGTCCTGGGCTACTTCCTGGCCGCATGCAGAACAAATGCGTTGGTATTTAATCGGTGCCTGACATGTTTTGTGCAGATACCGGAACTTCACGTCCTTTTCTTCCGTAGCCGGAAACAGTTTAATAGGTATATTGACCAAGCCAAAACTGATGGCGCCTCTCCAGATGGTCCTCAAAACTAAAACCTCCTCTCTCCAATATTCTGAAATCCAGACTAATACGGCAGACTCCAAGTGCAGGGCTGATCGATGATCAGCCCTGTTTGCTTTCAGTCTAGCCCCAGCTCTTTTCTTTTCTTCTCAATATGTTCCACGTAAATCTGAACTGTCTTTTCCGCATCCATTTCCACAAGCACTTTACCCAAGCCCAGCGTTTCTGTGGTCTCTGTCAGAGTCTTTACCACCACATCACTGCCGGTAATCGAGGGGACGGGAGCCACATGGACAAGCCAGCCCAGTGCAACGGCGGTGCAAGCGTCGGCTACAGCCTTTTGCTCCAAATATTCGGGAGCGCCGATCACCAGCGGGAGCATGTTGGTATCCACATTTAACGCATCGGCCAGTTCCATGGCCGTATGCGTCATTTTGCCGATATCCACACAGGCACCGTATGTTAAAACTGGCGGAATCCCTAACTGTTCGCAGACAGCTTTGAGGGTTTCACCGCACTCCTCCGCAGCCTTCGGATTAGTCAGTCCTGTATATTCCATAACAGAAGAAGTACAGCCGCCGGAGAGCACCAAAATGTTACTTCTAATCAAGCCTTTCGCAATCTTAAAGATATTGCTACCGCCCTGGCCGTATCTTGCCGTTGTGCAACCAACGATCGTAGCAATGCCGCGGATATTGCCGTTGGCAATCTGATCAATCAGAGGCTGAAAACTTCCGCCTAAAGCTTTCTTAATGGATTCAGTGCTGAAGCCCACCATACAATCGGAGATATGGGGCGGGATATACGTTTTCCTGTTTTCCGCTTTCCGTTTGCTAAACGCTTCCAGCGCCATGCTTAACGCTCTTTCTGCTTGTTCCTTCATTTTTTCCGGCACAAAGTCCAGTGTTTCGGTTCCCTGCAGTTTAATAACCGGATGGGTGCTTAGCAGTTTGGTGCCAAACCGCTTGGCAAAGAGCGGCATGGTGGGAACAGTGCAGTTATAGTCAAACATGAAGAGATCAACCACACCGGTAGCCAGAAGATACTCCTGCGAAAGCCACTCGCCTTCCTGGCCTCCAAACGCCTTCAGATTGTGCATCCCCTCATAATTGGCCAGTTGCTGACCTTCGCAGACATGGCCCAGGATTTGCATACCGTCTGCCCCTGCTTGTCGCGCTTTCTGCTGCCACTCGTCGCTGGATGCCAGGTCAATGGCTACATGAGCCAGTAACGGCATATGGCCGTTGGTAATGATATTCACCATATTTTCTTTTAACAAGCCCATGTTCTGTTGTTTCATTGAGATTTCCTGGGTACCCATGAGAATCTCTTGTACAATGTTCAGCAGGAAAAGTCCTTGATACTCGTTGGCAACCCCTAAACGGACCCCTCTTAACAAAAATTCGATGGGATCCGATGTAAAGTTGGTCATGCACTGCGTCTGCGCATAGGCAACCTCACTGTAGCCGCCCCCGGGGAATAATCCTAACTGCCGCCAAAGTTCTTTTCTTTTAGTGGGAGCGAACGCTTCAACGGCCCTTGACTCCACGTGGTGTGGCGCATGAATATCATTGATGACCCAATCGGCGAATTCAACTGCCAATCTTTCTACGGATTGATTCGTATTCAATCCGACCATATCCGCATATTTCTTCAGCTTTTTTGCGTCACGGATTTTCAGGCCGCTTTGAGGAGATTCTCCGGCAGCTCTAAGGGTTCTTGCCGCCTGGTGACAATGAAAAATGTTTGCGGCTGTCCCAATCGTTACATGCCGGTACATGAAGTTTCTTGCCACCATTGTGTGTGCGTCCACGCCACAAACGCCGCGCGGCGATTTCTGACTGATGCGGCAGGGGCCGTTGGCGCAAAGCTGGCAAGATAAGCCTTCGATGCAAAACTTGCATTGTGTCGGTTGTTGCTGGCTAAAACGGTCAAAAACGTTGGTCATCCCCGCATTATGCACAACCTGGTACATTTCCCGCATTGCAGGATCAAGAATCACATTTAAGGGATACCCTTCTTTGGACTGGTCCTCTCTTTGGATATGTTCGCGTTGCCACTGATGGACCTTCTCCATGGAAGGCGACTTATTGATCCCGTCATAATCCACCTTCGCATCATGAGCGTGCTCGTGCATAGCGGGATCATTGAAGTCCTGTTTTGTTAAATCCGCAGCGTACGTTTTATTATCACCGCGCATTCTTTCCGCACTGCGTTCAAACGATTTAAAAATATCATTTACCGGCATTGTTTGCAATCCTCCTCAACAATTCACTTCACTATAGTTTCTGTTAGAAAACAACAAATATGCCGTAGTAAAAAAAAAGATCTACGGGAAAACTAAAAAGCTCAGAAATGAGCTTTTTGTAATCTTTTATATAGAATCACTCGGGAGGAAATACACATGAATGTGCATTTGGTTATCGGAGAGTTCCGCTCAAGAGACACTGCCCAAAGAGCAATTGAAGAATTAGGCAGGCATGGCTTTCTTAAAACCTCTATTTATCAAATAGGAAATACGCCGGTTGAAGGGATTGATACCATGAAAAACTCCTATGCCGGCGAATTGCCCTTGTTTGGCCGTGGCGTGAAAGGCAGTGATGTTGCCATAGAAGGGCGCACGAATGAAAAAACCTGCTATACAGCGAAGAGGATGCCAGAAAAATCATGGGCGGCGAGATTGACGAACCAAGTGCTTACGCGGTGGCTATCGACGTAACAGATCATCACGATCCAGAATTTGTTAAAAAAGTGCTTCAGCATTATGGCGGCGACATAAAAAATCATACTGTAGTAGAGTATAACACTACTCATCACCCTCTCCTTTGATTACAGCAAGCGGTTTTAGCCTTGCCACTATGTTTGTCAGACCGATTTCGCTTAAAGTGGCAACAACTTCGCTAATATTTTTGTAAGCAGACGGTGCTTCGTCAAGCAGCTGACGCACATTTCTGGTACTTAGCATCACTTCGCCTATTGATGACAAAAAAGCTTCCGCACTAATGTTTTTGCGCGCATAAGAACGCGACATCACTCTGCCTGCTCCATGATTGACAGAGCAAAATGTCTCACGAACCGCATCCCTTCCCGTGAGAATATAGGACGGAGAATTCATACTGCCTGGAATAATGGCGGGATGGCCGGTTTTCTCGAATTGTTTCGAATTCTGCGGATGTTTGGGTGGCAGCGCTCTTGTCGCACCTTTTCGGTGAACAAGCAACTTTTGACCAAAATGTTCTTCAAACTTTGCAATATTGTGAGCAACGTCATAAACCACTTTAAGTTCAATAGAAGAACCAAAAATGTCGATAAAAGCCTCACGAATGTCGTGAGTGATAAGCTGACGATTGGCAAACGCAAAGTTGACGGCGCAGGCCATGGCCGCCAAATAGTTTCGTCCTTCGGCTGAGTTAATAGGGCAACTGGCCAACCCGGTTGAAGGAAGGTTAATCCCGTAGCGCTTTGCGGCCTTTCTCATAATCTCTGTATAATCAGTGCAAATCTGGTGTCCAAGCCCGCGACTGCCGGTATGAATCATAACGGTAAACATTCCTTTTTGCAGACCAAAAGCGAGAGCAGTATCACTATCCAGCACTTCATCCACTGTGCCAAATTCTAAAAAATGGTTTCCGCCCCCAAGGGTAGAAAGTTGTACGGCTCTTTGCAACGCATGTGGCGTCACGGCTGCCGGATCTGCACCTTCAAACCGCCCACCTTCTTCCATGCATTCCAGATCGTCAATTTTGCCGTATCCTCTTTTGACCAGCGCTAATGCACCGTCTACCAGGACCTCTGGCAACGCTTCCCTACCGAGGTTGTTATGGCGGGATTTACGGCCGATACCTGTCGGCACCCTCTTTTCTACAGCATCCATCAAGGCGCGGATAGTTGGTTTGTCCAAAGCATCACATGACAAATTAGTAGAGAGCAGACGTACGCCACAGTTAATATCCATTCCTACTGCGCCAGATGACACCACACCGTCTTCAACTCGCATGGCAAGCACCCCTCCAATAGGCAAACCAAAGCCTGCGTGAATGTCCGGCATGCCAAGTACAGGGCTGAAAACTCCTGGCAGTGCGGCAGCGTCGCAGAGTTGTTGAAGTTCTTGGCCACCATTTTTAAGCTCGGCGTACAGCCTTTCACTTAAAAAAACAAGGGCATCCACCCTCATTGCCCCTTCCTTAGGCAACAAGTAGCGGTTCTGCCCCTGCTTAATTAGAGCGGGCAAACGATTCACCCCCTATACTTCATAAATCGAAAATGTTAGTTCATTATCCTTTTTCGTTAAGCCAAACATCAGGTTATGGGATTTTAGATTCCGGTTAAGGAAATCGACTACCCGATAAAATTCTTCGTTATTTTTTAATTTTAAAGTCGCCATAAGCTCGAGTTTGCCTTTTTTCTCCATGCTTACCACTTCCCCTTGCTTAGAGTTCAATGCTCCATTCTTTCAGGCTGTCGATTAGTTTATAGTTGGTAAGATCGTGTTGAATGGGCGTTATAGATATTTTAGACTGCTTGATGGCTGCCACGTCACTGCCTTCGTCATGCTCTGTATCAACTAGTTCTCCTGCCAGCCAATAGTAACTCCTGCCGCGCGGGTCAGCCCTTTTTTCAAAAGCATTCTTATATTGCCTAACACCAAGCTTGGTGATGACTACGCCTGCTACCTTTTCGCGATCGCAACCGGGAACGTTAACATTCAAAAGCGTGTCACAAGCCGCTCCCTGTTTCAAAAGCACAGTAGCCAATCGTGCCACGAACTCGGCGGCATATTCAAAGCGGGGTTCGTAATATTCTGTCAGGCTTACGGCGATAGCAGGTATGCCGAGAATTACTCCTTCAATGGCGGCTGATACAGTTCCGGAATAGAGCACATCAGTCCCCAGGTTAGCTCCCCTGTTAATCCCTGAAATAACTAAATCCGGCCTATACGGCAAGATTGACTCGACTGCCAATTTCACACAGTCTGCCGGCGTGCCGTTCACAGCCCAGGCCGGCAAATCAGTTGAATGCAGGAATTTCACACTTTCGGCACGTAACGGCCGGTGCATCGTTATGGCATGACCTGTGGCGCTTTGCTCATGGTCAGGGGCAACAACATGTATTTCGGCAACCTTCTTGACTTCTCGGGCTAGGACATGCAGACCTTCAGCAAAAATACCGTCATCATTAGTAAGAAGTACGCGCAAGGCAATCCCTCCCGTTGATTAAAACTTCTCTCAATTATAGTTTATGCCACAGAGTGTGTCAATTTTGGCGATGCCAGAAAAAACGTATAAGAAACTTGGCAAATTCAAAAACTAAGTTCAACACAACAAGGAGGTGAAACGATGAAAAACAAGCGTATATTCTTGATTCTAAGCATTCTCCTGATTGTCACGCTGCTTACGAGCGGATGTCCGCCCTTCCGCCGGCCGGAACCTGAGCGCCAACCGGCACCTGCTCCGCCGCCGGAAATCCAGGTTCCCCGGCAACAGCCAGCCGTGCCTGCTCCAGACTTGAACGTCCAACCGCGGCAGCCGGTACCTGAGGCAATGGATCTTGCCGAACAGATTGCTGATGCCGCCTCCAGAGTTGAAGGTGTGGAGAACGCCGTTGCCATAGTAATTTCTAATCTTGCTATGGTAGGGATTACATTGGAACGAGACACAGCCCGCAATGAAGTTGAAATCAAGAGAGAAGTAGCCAAGATTGTGGAAGAGCGGCAGCCGCGCATTGTAAGTGCGTACGTCTCCGCCAACCCGGATATTATCCGGCAGTTACAAGAAATTAGCCGCGGTATTCAACGAGGTGAACCAATCAGCACATTCTTTGAGCAAATTAGCGAAGTGTTACGTCGTATGAGAGCGGAAACCAACACCTAAATATAGCCACGAAGCCCGGGCCTTCCCTGGCTTCGTTTATTATTATGCACCAAATTATATAATGCTGTTAGCTCATTACTGAACTAAATGTAATGCACGCTGTTGCGCCTGAAAAATTATTTTTTCTTCATCCAATGTTGTTAGTTGCCCTTTTTCCAAGATAATCTGCCCATTTATCATTACCATGGTAATGTCGGCAGGTTGAGCAGCATAGACCAAATGAGCCACTAGGTCGTGTTGTGGTGTGAGGTGAGGCCGCTGCAGATCCAACATAATTATATCAGCTTTCATTTCCGGTGCCACAATTCCCACCTTCTCCAGAAATACTGCTTTGGCGCTTTCTCGGGTAGCCATGGCCAAAGCTTTCCGGGCGGGAATAACAGTGGGATCCAGACGATTACCCTTATGAATCAAGGCGGCAAGTCGCATCTCTTCCATCATGTCTAAATTATTATTACTGGCTGCGCCGTCCGTACCAAGACCAACTGTTATGCCACGACTTAGTAAATCAGGCACTGGTGCAATACCGCTGCCCAACTTCAAATTGCTGCCCGGGTTGTGAGCCACACAGACATTATATTCTTTTAAAATTTCCATATCTTCTTCACTTAGATGAACACAGTGGGCTGCCAGGACTGGTCTCTCGAACAATCCGATATTTTTCAGGAGCATTGTGGGAGAAACACCGAATTCTTTATTTATACGCTCGACTTCATCTCTAGTTTCCGCAAGATGGATATGAGTCGGTACCGCCAAAGTTTCTTGCAAAAGCATGACGCGCCGCAAAAATTCAGGCGGACATGTATATGGGGCATGAGGACCCAACATGGTGGTAATCCGACCGTTTCCCCGGCCTTGCCAGGTTTTCACAAACTGTTCACTTTCTTCAAGTCCTTTATCTGCCGTCTCTCCGACACCGATAAGACCCCTGGCTAAAACAGCTCTAATTCCTGCTTCTTCCGCTGCTTCCGCGACCTGATCCATAAAGAAATACATATCCGTAAAAGTTGTGGTACCGCATTTTATCATTTCAAGAATGGCCAACATTGTGCCCCAGTAAACGTCTTCCCGCTTTAACTTGCCTTCCGCCGGCCAGATGCGTTTTTGCAGCCAATCCATCAATGGCAGATCATCGGCATAAGAACGAAATAACGTCATAGCCGCATGACCATGAGCATTGACAAAACCGGGCAAGAGAAGTTTCCCTTGACCGTTGATCACTCGGTCAAAGTTTTCTTCCCATAATTTCTGCGGGCCGACATATGAGATAGTCTGTCCGTCCACCACCACATCTGCATCGCGAATAATCTCGTTGTTATCTTGCATGGTGATGACAGTAACTTCACGTATCAGTGTCTTCATTTTTTTACCTCCCCCGCTTGCCTGGACCATATGACGTAAGATAAAAGCTGCGCATTGTTATAATATCTTCTTCGCTCAAAGAAAACACCGGACCCAACTGACGAGCGAACAGAACTGCTTGTGCGGTTTTCTCCACAATCTGGCAAACTTTTAATGCTTCGCCCAAGGTGGCAGACACTCCCACAAGGCCATGACTTGCTAAAATAACCGCACTTTTTGCTCCCAAGGCATATAAAGCATTTTCAGCCAACTGCTCAGTTCCCGGCAATGCATAGTCAGCCACATCCACAGCGCCTCCCACCACCTGCGCCATATCCTCAACCACAGGAGGAATAGCCTGGCGCGCCACGGCAAAAGCGGTGGCGTAAACGCTATGGGTATGAACAATAGCTCGCACTTCCGGCCTGCCAGCGAAAATAGCCGCGTGAACGCGCCATTCCGACGACGGCTGCCAAAGACCTTCAAGAACCTGCCCGTCAAATGAAATGCAGACTAAATCCTCCGGCATTAGCAAACCGTAATCCATGCCGCTTGGCGTAATTAACATCCTGTTTTCGCCTTCCCTGACGGAAACATTCCCCCAAGTACCAAGCACCAGATTATCCCGACACATCAGTTTAATCGTCTCAATAACTTCTTTCCTAGAGGAGGTCATCATCCGCCTCCTTGAAAAAAGAGTGAATTTTTTCTGTGGAAGGTTGATAAATAATTCCGGCTTCAGTAATAATAGCCGTCAGGTAATTTGCAGGTGTGACATCAAAAGAGGGATTATAGCAACCTACCCCCTCCGGTGCGATCCGTTTACCGTAAAAATGAGTTAATTCTGTCTCGCATCTTTCCTCGATAGGTATTTCCTCACCGGTTTCTAAAGTTAAATCAAACGTGGAAAAAGGTGCCGCCACATAAAACGGAAGCTGATGAACCGCAGCCAATACCGCCAAGGAATAGGTGCCTATTTTATTAGCAACATCGCCGTTTGCGGCAATGCGATCGGCGCCCACTATTACAAGGTCAATCTTTTTCTGTTTCATTAAAAAGCCTGCCATATTGTCGGCAATTATGGTTACAGGAATATTATCACGGCTCAATTCCCATGCTGTCAGCCTAGAGCCTTGCAGGTAAGGACGAGTTTCATCTGCATAGACACTGACTTGCTTTCCGGCTGCCACAGCGCTACGAATAACTCCAAGCGCAGTACCATAAGCTACGGTAGCCAAGGCGCCTGCGTTACAATGAGTTAGCACTCTGGCATTATCGGGGATCAGTGACGCACCAAGGTCGCCAATCTTTTTGTTGACCTCCCGGTCTTCCTGAGCAATCTGTTCTGCCTCCTCCAGCAAGATTTTTGCTATTTGTGCGGGAGAACAAGCGCTTTGGCTTTTTGCCACAGCCAACATCCTCTCAACCGCCCAAGCCAAATTTACTGCTGTAGGCCGTGCAGCCTTTAATCCTTTCGCCGCCACCGTCAAGCCCGAAAAAAAACTGTCGGCATCAGCATCTTTCAATTCATCGGCAGCCAAAGCAATAGCATAAGCGGCTACGGCACCTATAGCTGGAGCTCCGCGCACCACCATTTCCTTGATTGCATTTGCGGTCGTACGCCAATCACTATATTCCAAATAGATTGCTTCAGCGGGAAGTAATCGCTGGTCCAATAACATCAGTTTGTTTCTTTCGAAACGGATTGCATCCATTTGATTTACCTATAAGAGGATTGAGCTGCCAAGTTCACGACACCGGCAGTCTCTTTCCATGCGCAGTGACGGAATCGCTTCCATCAAAAGGCGCCTGACTTTCTCCACATTTTCGGCCATTACGGCCAACACTTCATTGTGTGTTAATACTGTGGGCGAAATTCCGGCAGCAAAATTAGTCGATAAAGCCACTGTGCTGTAGCACAAGCCAGCTTCCCGAGCCAAAACAACTTCCGGCACATTAGTCATTCCAACCAAGTCGCCGCCCAATAACTTATACATTCTTATTTCAGCCGGAGTCTCAAAGCGCGGCCCTTCTGTCGTAACGTAGGTGGCACCTGTTAATATTTCAAAATCTGCATTTTTCGCTGCCGCAACTAAAGTCGCGTTCAGATCAGCGCAATACGGTTCAGTAAAGTCAGTATGTATCACACCGGCATCACCGCCGGAAAAAAAAGTGGCTTCCCTTGCCTTTGTAAAGTCAAGAAACTGGCTCAAGAGCACCATCGTTCCTGGAGGCATCTTTTCATTAAGAGAGCCTACGGCAGCGGTAGCCACAACGCGAGTGACGCCAAGTTTAACTAGCGCTGCAATATTTGCCCGATAATTGACTTTGTGAGGCGGTGTACCATGCTCTGTCCCGTGCCGCGCCAAAAAGACAACTTCGTGTCCTTGGTATTCCCCCTGAGTTAAAAGCGCTCTCCCATAGCGTGTCTCCACTTCCATTGTTTGCATGGCATCCAGCATCTTGGGGTCATAAACCCCAGTACCGCCGATGATGGCAAGTCGTATAGCCATAATTTCCCCCCTATTCCGATTTCCAACTTGAAAGATAACACTTTTGCGCAGGCGACAGAGTATCAATCGTAATCTCTAGTGCACGCAGTTTACAGCGTGCAACTTTTTCGTCCAGCGCGGATGGTAGCGGCAGAACATCATTTGCCAATTTACCGTAGTTATCATTTAAATAGTTAAGAGCTTCCAATTGGAGGGCAAAAGACATATCCATAATTTCTGAGGGATGACCGTCAGCCGCAGCCAGGTTTACCAACCTTCCTTCGGCGATTAGGTAGACTGTTTTACCGTCAAACTCATACGCTTCCACGTTGCGCCGAGCCAAGCGCTTACCACTCGCCAGTTCTGCCAAGCTCTGCTTGTCAATTTCAATATCAAAATGTCCGGCGTTACATAAAATAGCTCCATTTTTTAGTATCTGAAAATGTTCTTTTGTAATGACATCGCGGCAGCCGGTCACGGTAATAAAAATATCGCCGCTAACCGCAGCTTCAGCAAGGGGCATGACAGCGTTTCCATCCATCACCGCCTCAACTGCTTTAACAGGATCAATTTCACAGACAATTACACGCGCACCCATACCTCTGGCTCGCAGAGCAACCCCTTTGCCGCACCAGCCATAACCGACAACCACCACAGTCTTCCCTGCTATCACCAAATTTGTAGCCCTAATAATACCCTCCAAGACAGACTGTCCGGTGCCGTAACGATTATCAAAGAGATACTTGCAATAAGCGTCATTGACGGCAATCATCGGAATTTTCAGCGCCCCCTCAGCCGCCATAGCCCTGAGTCTGGCTAAGCCCGTTGTGGTTTCTTCCGCCCCGCCGCGTACATTGGGAATGAGCTGCCGGTAATCGGTATGCAGCAAAGCTACCAGATCACCGCCGTCGTCGATAATTAAATGTGGCTCACTTTGCAAAGTTTTGTGCAAATGCTCCTCATATTCCGCCGCAGTGGCATCATGCCAAGCATAGACTGTCAAGCCATCTGCCACAAGGGCGGCAGCAATATCATCCTGGGTGGACAACGGGTTACTGCCTGTGATAGTAACCTGGGCGCCGCTTTCCTGGATAACTTTTGCCATATAGGCAGTTTTTGCTTCCAGGTGCAAACAGATAGCCACACGCAGCCCAGAAAAAGGTTTTGTTTGACGAAACTCATTAGCCAGCTCGTTTAAAACGGGCATATGTTGACTAACCCAGTCAATTTTCAGTTTTCCGTCCGGAGCGATATTTAGATTGCGGATTGTACTCATCAGAAGCCTCCTTTTCCCTTGAGGGCTATGTCCTCAAATCAACACTTTCTGCATCCGCCTTTATTTTCCTGCACAAGAGGGCAATTTCTTCACTAGCTCCTCTCTATCTCTTGTTCCTCGAGCTGATGCAATATTTTGGCCCGGTAATAGCATTCTAAAGCTTTGCGCGTTTCGCCCAGGGCATCGTAGCTGACTCCCAGCTCAAACATGACATGTGCTTCTTGCGGGGCCAGATATGCTGCCTTTAGCAAGTTTAACAGAGCCTCTTTCTCATCCCCCAACTTCTTGTAACCTTTGCCAAGATAAAAATAGACCTCCCAATCTCTGGGGAAGTTCACTTTAACTTCCTCAAAGGCAAGAATGCTCTTCTCGTACTGCTTTAGGTTATAATATACAGCACCAAGATTAAATCTGGCTACCGCAAACTCAGAATCCAGCTCTATTACTTTGCTGAATTCTTCCAAAGCCAGATCATATTGCGCTCCGTCCGCATAAATATTACCTAAGGCATTATGAACTATTGCATTCGTTTGCGGATCTCCTGTAAGCGCCTGCACAAGACGCAATTCACGCATGGCTTCATCTGCCATCCTTCGCTCAGCATATGCCACGCCAAGACACAGGTGAGCCAACAGTATCTCTGGTTCTTGGCTTATAACAGTCTCAAACTCCTTAATCGCCTCATCCATCATGGCCAGCTCCAAAAATCCTAAACCACGCTTAAATGAGCGGATACAAGCTTCATTATCAAACTGTAACGATAAAGACTCCCCTACTCCTCTATCAGGAGGAATGTTCTCCTGCAAGTTATCAGGCAGCACTTTTACAAACGCCTGCAAAAAAGAGTCAGGCAATTCATCCGGCAGTAAAAAATCATATTTCTCCTGGATTTCATTGATTTTTTCTTCAAAGCGCAACCAGAGCTCTACGCAGCGATCCATGCGTTTACGCAGCTCCAAAAGATGTTTGTAACAATCCTGACGTTTTTCCTGGTTGCCTCCCATTTTTTCCAGTTCATCTTCTACCCCTTCCAAGGCGGCAAAGATTTGCGTAAATTCGTTCTCTTTCATAACTCTCTTTCAACCTCCAATATGCAGACTCCTTCTCTAGGTTTTCACACTTCACCTCAAAAAAATACGTTTAACCTGCATTGCCAAGAAGTCTCCCGTCTCAAGCGCAATTCACCAAGCAAATCAATCATCACAGTCCGTTCACAAAATCATCCCCGTTCAGAAAATCGTCCAGGGCAATCGCATAAAAGAAAATTGAAAAACTGAAAAGCCAACGATAGCAAGTAAAACTATGTATAGGGAATTGCAGAATGAATGCAATTCCCTATCGTTTTTTCCTTAAATGTATAGTATAATACATTATACATATTTAAGGAGGGCTCGTATGTCAAATTATCCGGATTGGGT
>JAGXTL010000031.1 GCA_018333635.1 Dethiobacter sp. | reverse complement strand
CCAATGCCAGTAAACCTGGCAGCCCTTTTCCTGAAGCGCATTCTGAATATTCAATTCCTGCACAGTCACAGAGCCGCCGATACCGATAACACTGTTCTCGGGTATCATTTCCAGCAACCTAACCGCAGCCTCCTTGCGGTTCCCATAATATGAACATGCTATCTTTCGTTTCTTTAATGCATCCATAACATTTGTAATTCGTTCATTCACTTCTGTACCCTCCTTTGCCGCGCAAGTGTCGAAAATGCTCAGATGACATCAAAACCGGAGAGTGATGTTGCTCTGGGATTAGCTTAGACGAAACCTGCCTACGGCCTATGACTGTTACTCACTCATCTGGCTGCCATTTCGGCAGCGTTTTACGTACTGGATTATTAATCCGGTTGCCTAGGGCATAGTCGGCTTGGATTAATTTTTGGATTTCACGCGTTCCTTCATAGATGACTGCAGCCTTAGAATTTCTGAAATAGCGCTCTACAGGGTATTCGTTTGAATATCCGTAGGCTCCGTGTATTTCCATTGCATCGGCTGCCGCCTTTTCCGCTGCATCGCAGGCATACCACTTTGCCAGCGCAACTTCTCTTGTATTTCGCAATCCTTCATTTTTCATCCAGCCAACCTTCAGATATAGCAAGCGGGACACGTCGTAGTCGCGTACCATTTGCGCAATCATTTCCTTAACAAGCTGGTATTCCCCTATGGGCTTGCCAAATGCTTGCCGCTCCTTACAGTACTTCATGCTTGATTCCAGGCAAGCCCTTACCAACCCAGTAGAACCGGCCGCTACAGTATAGCGACCATTGTCCAGTGCGCTCATTGCAATCTTAAACCCTTCGCCCTCCTGCCCTAACATGTTTTCAACAGGTACACGGACATCGTTCATAGCTACCCACCCGGTATTGCCCGCCCGAATCCCGAGCTTGCCATGAATTGTGCCAGTTTGTAAACCCATTTCCCTCTCCACGATAAAACAACTCATGCCGCTATGGTCTCGCCTTTTCTTTTTATCTAGGTCAGTCCAAGCATAAATCAGATG
>JAGXTL010000054.1 GCA_018333635.1 Dethiobacter sp. | reverse complement strand
TGCTTCCAACCAAGATTTATCACGAATGGTAGCTGAGAACCGTTTCCGAAAAGACTTATACTTCAGGATAAATGTGCTTTCAATTAATGTCTTGCCCCTACGGGAACGTAAAGAGGATATTTTCGTGTTACTTGAAGCGTTCATTAAACAGTCCCGGTTCTTCAACCATGCTATGCTTTCCTTATTTGAGCAGGTCAGAATGGAGCTTGAAGATTACAGTTGGCCCGGCAACATCAGGGAGCTTGAGAATTTTGTGGAGAGGTTTCTTATTCTAAGCGAAGATGCCTCCGACCCAGCTGCGATCCTGCAAAGCCAGATTAGAAGCCTCTACTGTCTTGGTAATGAATACCTAGGAATAGTAGATGAACCTGTCTTTTTGGGCAAGAATGCACTCTCTATAAAAGTTGGCACACTGGAAGAGATGGAAAAAGAAATCTTAGAGAAAATGCAGAAACTCTACCCTTCCGAGAGAAAAGCGTCTCTGGCGCAGCAATTAAATATCAGCCGCACGACATTGTGGAAAAAGCTGAAGACACTCGAAGAAGCCTGCAGTAGTTAACATTCTTCTTATCTCGTTAGCTTTAACTGCAAAAGCTCTTGCCTGTTTTACTGCCATATTCACATTCTTTTGGCCACCACCAAGAGAAGAGGATAATTGTTGACTGCTGAGGTGGTTGATGAGGCAGGACGCCTGTGGGCAATCGGTACCGTGACATATATGGTTCTCAAAAAATAAGGGAGTGTTCAATCTATGGAATTAAAAACAGTATTGGCGGAACGCAGGAGCATCCGTATATTTCGGCCGGAAGCACTTAAAGC
Source organism: Dethiobacter sp. (assembly GCA_018333635.1). GTDB lineage: Bacteria > Bacillota > Dethiobacteria > Dethiobacterales > Dethiobacteraceae > GPS1B09. The sequence goes on along the minus strand of JAGXTL010000054.1, from coordinate 25,615 downwards.
GGAGACAATTCAGGAGTTACTGGAGGCTGCCCGCTTGGCGCCCTCCGGCACAAACTTACAGCCTTGGCGGTTTCTGGCTGTTACCAGTGAAGAAAAGCGAAAAAAACTGGCTGAATGCACATTCGGCGTTAATTTCATCGCCCAGGCGCCTTTGACTATGGTTTGCTGTGCGGATCGCTCCTCCCTTGCTACTCGTCCCGAGCGACTTAGAGAACTCGCTCTCTCCGGTGCTTTTGCCGGCACCAGCCTGGAAAATTTCTCTTTTAGCGACTATCAGGAAAAAGTCTCGCGCGACGAGGCGGCCAATCTTGCTTACCTCAATATCAATGTGGCTATTGCCGTGGAACAGATGATTCTCAGAGCAGTCGACCTGGGGCTAGGCAGTTGCTGGGTTATGCTCTTTAGTCAAAAGAAAGTGCGGGAGTTGCTTGCCCTGCCGGAGAATCTGTTTATTTTGGCGCTGGTGCCCTTTGGCTACCCTGACCAGCAACCGCTGGCGCGTCCCAGAATGGCGTTGGAAGAGATTTATCTGGGAGAAGTTTAAAGCTGGTGAGGGAGGAATGAAATGTGCGCCAGTTGTTGAAAGGTATTAGAGTGCTCGATTTAACTCGCCTTTATCCGGGACCGTTTTGTACGATGATGATGGCCGAGCTGGGAGCGGAAGTCATTAAAGTGGAAAGCCCGGATGAAGGTGATTATCTGCGAGTTATGGGGCCGGCGGACGCGGAAGGCGGCCTGTCTTTTCGTCTGCTAAACCGGAATAAAAAGAGTATTACGCTTAATTTAAAGACTGCTGAAGGGGTAGAAATTTTCATGCGTCTGGTAAAAGATGCGGATGTATTGGTGGAAGGGTTTCGCCCTGGGGTGGTTACTGCCTTAAACATTGATTATGAGGCAATTAAAGGGGTGAATCCGGAAATTATTTATTGTTCAATAACAGGTTACGGTCAAGACGGGCCATACAGGAATCGAGCGGGACATGATCTTAATTATATTGCCATCTCAGGTATTTTAGGAATTACAGGCTTGCAAAATGGCCAGCCGATAATTCCCGGCGTTCAGATAGGGGATGTGGGCGGAGGAGCGCTGATGGCTCTCTCAGGTATTTTAGCCGCCTTATATGGGCGTGCTAACGGTCAGGGCGGTTCTTATCTTGATGTCTCCATGCTCGATGGTCTGATTTCTTGGCTGCCGCTGAGTGCGGCTGATCATTTTGCCGGCTTGCCTGTCGGCAGAGGGTCTTCCCTGTTAAATGGGGGCTATGCCTGTTATCATGTCTACCAGACAGCCGATGAGGGCTATATGGCACTGGGCGCCCTTGAAGTAAAGTTTTGGCTGTCATTTTGCCGGGCGGTTGGCAGAGAAGATCTGATTGAGAGACAGTACGAAGAGAATCAGGAATCGCTGAAAAACGAACTTAAAAATATTTTCTTGCAATATGACCGGCAATCATGGGAGGCAATATTCTCCTCCCATGATTGTTGCTGTGAGCCTGTTCTTTCGTTGGCTGAAGCATTTAAGCACCCACAGGTTCAGGCAAGGCAAGCGGTTAGGAATACATCCCTGTCTTTTCCGCTGAAAATAACGCCCAGAGAAGAACCGTTAACACAACCTGCTCCGCATTTGGGTGAGCATACAGCGGAAGTGCTGGCAGCTTTGGGTTACGGCCAAAATGAGCTGGAAGAACTGAAGAAAAAAGGAATTATTTAGCGCGTCTGACGTCCATTTTCTCATATGCTGCTTTTTCTGAAAAAAAAGCCAACTATCGCAAACTGTGTGATGGTTGCGGAGAATAATTGATTGACACCTGCTTTTTGCTGTGCTAGACTTGAGACAAAGATGATGACTAGGAAGAGTAGGCGGAGCATGGACTTTTTTCAGAGAGCCGGGGCAGGTGTGATTCCGGTAAAAGGACTGCCGTTGAATGGGCCTGTGAGTTGCGGACCGAAGTTTAAGTAGGCTCCGACGGATTGTTCCACCGTTACAGGGAACGGGGTATCGGACGTTTTCACACTTTGTCCCGTACCTGTCAAAGCGGGTCTGCGCATATTGCAGGCCAATGAAGGTGGCACCGCGAAAGCATAAGTCTTTCGTCCTTCCCAGGACGAGAGGCTTTTTTTATTTGTCAAAAAAGAGAGGAGGAACCGATTATGGAGCTGGCGGCGGCAGCGAAACGCCACACTGAGAGAGTGACTTTATCCCGGATGCTGGCGGATGACTTAGAAACGCCGATTTCCGCCTTTCTTAAACTGTGCCCGACAGGACCGGCTTTTATGTTGGAAAGTGCGGCTGGCGGAGAACAAGTGGCAAGATATTCATTTCTCGGGTACAATCCGTTTTTGACGCTGAAAGCGGAGGGATTCAATGTCGAGCTGGAATGGCGGGACGGCTTGAAAGAAAGGAAAAATGGCGGACCTTTCCAGGTGTTGCAGCAGTTAATAAACGAGTATGCCATAAAGTTGCCAGCCGATATGCCTCGTTTCTCCGGTGGAGCAGTAGGCTACTTCAGCTATGACTTAGTTTCCCTCTTAGAGCCTGTAGGGGAGTTGCCAGCGGATGAATTAGCTTTGCCTGCCGCTTATCTGCAATTCATGGAAAATATCGTGATCTTCGACCATTTTACACACAAAATTCATCTTACAGTAAATCGCTTATTGCGAGAGGGCGAGGAGAGGCAGGCCGGAGAAGAGGCAGCCGCCAAGACGCTCCAAGCGATGGAGGAATTATTGGCCGCTCCGCTCCCCGCACAGGTAAAAGGAAAGAGGGAACAGCCGGTGGCAGCTCCCGTGAGCAACATCACGAAAGAAGCTTTTGTGGAAAATGTTAAAAGAGCCAAAGAATATATCTGTGCAGGTGATATATTTCAGGTGGTGCTTTCGCAGCGCTTTACTATCCCTGTCGCTGAAGACCCGCTAACAATCTACCGACGTTTGCGCCGCGTCAGCCCTTCTCCATATATGTTCCTGCTCCGCTACCCTGATGTGACTCTGGTGGGGGCATCGCCTGAAATGCTTGCCCGGGTGGAGGGGAAAAGGGTGACTACTCGTCCCATTGCCGGTACCCGGCGCAGGGGTGCGTCGGAAGAAGAAGACAGGGCGTTGGCGGTTGAACTGCAAAATGACCAGAAAGAAATGGCAGAGCATGCCATGTTGGTAGATTTAGGCAGAAACGACCTTGGACGTGTGGCAGCCTATGGCACTGTGAATGTGAGGCAATACGCAAAAGTAGAACGGTTTTCACATGTAATGCATTTAGTCAGCGAGGTGAGCGGCGAACTGGCTGAAAATTATACCGCCATGGATGCTTTGATTGCTTGCTTCCCTGCGGGAACATTGACGGGGGCACCTAAGGTGCGTGCCATGCAAATCATCAATGAACTGGAAAAGGCCAAGCGCGGGCCTTACGGCGGCGCAGTCGGGTATTTTGACTTCAGTGGCAATATGGATACTTGCATTACTATCCGTACCATGGTGATCAAGGAGCAGAAGGCCTATATTCAAACCGGAGCCGGTATTGTAGCCGACTCGGTGGCGGAGGCAGAATATCATGAAACAATGCAAAAAGCAGAGGCAATGTTTGCCACACTGGGGGTGAAACAGCTTGATTGCAGTGATTGATAACTACGATTCATTTACCTATAATTTGGTACAATACTTAGGCGAGCTGGGGGGAGAACCGCTGGTACTGCGCAATGATTCCTTCACGCTCAAAGAATTGACTGAAAAAAAACCGCAGGCGATTGTGATTTCACCCGGGCCCGGAACGCCTCTGGACGCAGGGTTGTCCTTAGCAGTGATTGAACAATTTAAAGAAAGCGTGCCTATTTTTGGTGTCTGCCTCGGACATCAGGCTATCGGGCAAAACTTCGGCGGTGAAATTATCCGGGCGCCTGAGCCGGTACACGGCAAACCGGCAGAAGTGCATCACTACGGAGACCCGCTTTTTGCCGGACTCGGCAACCCGTTTAAAGCAGCCAGATACCACTCCCTGATTATCAGACGGGAAACACTGCCACAGTGTCTGGCTGTAGTGGCGGAGAGTGCCGACGGCTTGATAATGGCGATACGTCACAGAATTTTTCCGATTATCGGGGTACAGTTTCACCCGGAATCTATTATTACTCCGGAAGGGAAAAAAATCTTAGCTAATTTTTTAGGAGGCATGGCGGCATGAGAGATATTCTTAGTAAGCTATGTGCAAGGATTAGCCTGACTGAGGAAGAGGCAAGGGCTGCTATGGCGTCCATTATGGACGGGGCGGCTACCGCGGCACAGATAGCTGCCTTTCTGGTAGCTTTGAAAATGAAAGGGGAGACTGTGGCAGAAATTTACGGCTGTGCCTCAGTCATGCGGGAGCGCGCGGAAAAAGTGGAGAGCACGCGTAAAGGACTGACAGACACTTGCGGTACAGGCGGAGACGGACGGGGCACCTTTAATATTTCCACTGCCGCCGCCTTAGTAGCTGCCGGGGCAGGTTTATCTTTGGCTAAACATGGCAATCGTGCTGTATCAGGCAAGTGCGGTTCAGCCGATGTGTTGGAAGCGCTGGGAGTTAAACTGGAGTTGACGCCGCTGGAAATGACGAAGTGCCTAAACGAGCTGGGAATTGTTTTTTTGTATGCACCTGCTTTGCACAAATCCATGAAACATGCTGCGGCTCCCAGGCGGGAGGTCGGCGTGCGTTCCGTCTTTAACCTGCTTGGACCCTTAACTAATCCGGCTGGAGTAACGCGCCAGGTGCTGGGTGTTTCTTCGCCGGAACTGGTTGAGCTGTTGGCCGATGTGCTGCTGCTGCAGGGTGTGAAGCACGCTTTGGTAGTACACGGCCAGGATGGCAGCGACGAGTTGACTCTGGCAGGCGTTACGCAGGTCTGTGAAGTCCGCGGAGGAAGCATGGTGCGCTATAATCTAACACCGGAGGAAGTCGGCTTGCGGCAAGCGTCTGCCGATACGCTGGCAGGCGGCGGACCGGCAGAAAACGCTAAACTTATTTTAGCGATATTGCAGGGTAAAAAGGGTCCGCAACGAGATATTGTCTTGCTTAATGCGGGGGCCGCCTTGTATGTGGGGGGTCTGGCTGAAAACATCAGAGAGGGCGTAGTGCTGGCGCAGTTTGCTGTAAATAGCGGCGCTGCTCTGGAAAAGTTAACTGCGCTGCAACGGTTTACCGGAGGGGTGAAAAATGCTCTCACAAATAGTGGCTAAAAAAAAGGAGCGGCTGGCGGCAGCAACTGCCAGATTGTCATTGCGGGAGTTAAAAATTCGCTCGGCTGATGGCGAGCCGCCGCGCCCTTTCGGCGAGAGGTTAGCGCAAACGGGCGTATCATTAATCGGGGAAGTCAAAAAGGCTTCACCTTCAAAGGGAAAGCTTGGACTACGCGTGGACGTTGAAGTATTGGCCAAGCAGTATGAAATGGGCGGCGCACAGGCTATTTCCGTTTTGACAGAAGAAGATTATTTTTTAGGCAGCATTGCTGATTTACAAGCAGTACGAGCCGCGGTTAGTTTGCCGGTATTACGTAAAGATTTTGTCTTGACAGAATACCAGCTGTACGAAAGCCGCTATTTGCAGGCAGATGCTGTTCTCCTAATCGCTCGCTTGCTTTCTCACAGTCAATTACAGGAATATTTATCTCTTTGCCGGGAATTAAAGCTTGGCGCCTTGGTAGAAGCTCACAACGGCAATGAAGTAGAGCTTGCATTGCTCGCCGGAGCAAAAATTGTGGGTATAAATAATCGGGACCTGGCAACTTTTAAGATTGATTTAGGGCTCACCGTGTCGCTAGCGTCAATGGTCCCGGATGAGGTGCTTTTGGTAAGTGAAAGCGGCATTCAAACAGCCGCCGAGGTGGCAATGTTGAAAGCGGTGGAGGTAGATGCAATATTAGTAGGGGAAACCCTGGTGCGTTCTCCTGACGTGGTTGCAAAAATCAGAGAACTTTTGGCAGGAGAAAAAAATGACCAGAATTAAGATTTGCGGTATTGTCAGTTTAGACGAGGCGCTTTGCTGCGTACGGGCCGGTGCGGATGCGCTGGGCTTTGTGTTTGCCCAAAGTCCGCGACAGGTTGAACCGCTTTTGGCTCGGCAGATTACTGCCTCGCTGCCGCCGTTTGTTCAGCGTGTCGGCGTTTTTGTTAATGCAGAACGAACGCTTGTGGAGCAGATTGCCTTTACTGCAGGTCTGACCGCCCTTCAGTTTCATGGCCAAGAAGGGGCAGATTATTGCAACAGTTTTTCCTTGCCGGTGATCAAAGCAGTTGCTGTCAAGTCTGCGGCTGATATCTCCGGGATTGATGAATTTCCTGTGGCGGCAATTCTACTTGACACCTTTGACCCGCAATTGGCAGGCGGTACTGGGCGAACGTTCAACTGGGGAGTCGTAGAAAGTGGCCTGAAAAAACCAGTCGTGCTGGCCGGTGGTCTCCATACGGGAAATGTGCAAAGCGCTATTAAACAGGTTAAACCCTACGCTGTAGATGTTTCGAGCGGTGTGGAAACAAACGGGAAGAAGGACAAGGAAAAAATTGAGTCATTTATCGCTGCTGTGCGGAGGTGTGGTTAATGAAAGACTCAGGGAGATTCGGAATTTTTGGCGGACGATATGTGCCGGAAACTTTGATTCAGGCATTGGATGAACTGGAAGAAGCTTATCTTGCGGCCCGGGATGATGAAGCGTTTCAGCTTGCTTATCAAGAAGTGCTGCTGAACTATGTGGGACGACCGACTTTGCTTTATCGGGCAGAAAGGCTCTCTGCGAAACTCAGCGGTGCCACGATTCTCTTAAAACGGGAAGATTTAAATCATACGGGTGCCCACAAAATCAATAATGCTCTGGGTCAGGCACTGCTAGCGAAAAGAATGGGTAAAAAACGGCTGGTTGCTGAAACGGGAGCAGGACAACATGGTGTGGCTGCGGCTACGGCGGCAGCTCTCTTTGGTATGGAATGTGTGGTTTATATGGGTGAACAAGATATGCGGAGGCAGGCACTTAATGTCTTTCGTATCCGGATGCTGGGAGCCCAAGTGGTGCCCGTATCATCCGGCAGCGGCACCTTAAAAGATGCGGCCAATGAAGCGATTCGCGCTTGGGTCACAGACTGTCGGCAGGCCTATTACTTGCTGGGTTCTGCGGTAGGTCCCCATCCCTACCCAATGCTGGTGCGAGACCTGCAAAGTGTGATTGGCCGCGAAGCTCGGGCTCAATCTCTGCAATTGTTGGGACGATTGCCTGATATTTTGCTGGCGTGCGTAGGTGGCGGCAGCAACGCCATTGGCTTATTCCACCCCTTCCTGGCGGATGAAAGCGTAAAAATAATTGGCGTTGAGCCGGCAGGGAAAGGTCTGGAAACGCAGGAGCATGCAGCCACCCTTGCCAAGGGAACACACGGTATTCTCCACGGGGCACTTAGTTATCTTCTGCAAGACGAAGACGGTCAAATTACCCCTGTTCACTCTGTCTCTGCTGGATTAGACTATCCCGGGGTAGGCCCGGAGCATAGTTATCTCAAGAGCATTGGCCGGGCAGAGTATGCAGCTGTCACTGACGAAGAAGCTCTGGCAGCATTTGCGCTCCTGACTCGAACAGAAGGAATTATACCGGCACTGGAAAGCGCCCATGCAGTTGCCCATGCAGTAAAAATTGCGCCGCAATATGAAAAAGAAACGGTGATTCTGGTAAACTTGTCCGGGCGCGGAGACAAAGACGTGCAGACAGTGGCAAACTTAATGGAGGCAGAAGCGCTATGAATAAACTTGAAGAGAGAATGAACGAATTGAAGTCAACAGGAAAAAAAGCGCTGATCGCCTACCTGACTGCAGGCGATCCCAGCCTGGATGTCTCCGCAAAGCTGTTGAGCGCTCTGGCAGAAAATGGGGCTGATGTGATTGAATTGGGGGTGCCGTTTTCAGACCCACTGGCTGATGGACCGGTATTGCAAGCTTCAGCAGTCCGGGCACTGGCGGCCGGAACTACTTTAAACGACGTGTTTTCACTGGCGGACGGTTTTTCCAAAAAATTCTCAACGCCGCTGGTATTGCTTGTTTACTATAACTGCATTTACCGCAAAGGGGTTGAGCTGTTTTGTCGAGAAGCTGCTGAGGCGGGAGTTTCAGCAGTAGTAGTGCCGGACTTGCCTTTTGAGGAGGCAGGCAGGTTAGATCTGGCTGCAGCAAGCAGTGGCTTGATAAACATTCGTTTTTTGTCACCTACTACTACAGAAAGCAGAATGGTTAGCATCTGTAAAAGCTCTGCCGGCTTTATTTATTGCGTTGCTTTTACAGGAGTGACGGGAGAGCGCAGTTTACTTGACCCTGGGATGCTAACCCTTTTGGCAAACGCCAGAAAATATACAGATGTGCCGCTGGCGTTAGGCTTTGGTATCGCTACGCCTCAGCAGGCAGCTGCGGCAGCAGCGGCAGCAGACGCCGTTATAGTAGGCACTGCTTTGCTGAGGCAAATTGAAAAGATAAATGACCCGGCTGAGAAGACTGGCGCGGCCGGAAAATTTATCAATTCCCTAAAAAAAGCGATAGACGGAGCTTTTTAAAGCTTTTGCAAAAAAACGTTAATTCTCATCTGCTTGCGCTTGTTTGTGGCCCGAAAAAACATTGACTTTTTCGCTGAATTTGTTACAATTTAAGCTGATGTCCGAGCAGGCAATAAGTTTTCTTTCGTTTGGAGATCAAAATTATAACAAAGGAGGCTTCAGAAAATGAGCGCATTAGGTCGTCACGTTCTGGCAGAATTTTACGGATGTCCCGAGGAAATCCTCAACGATATCCGGAGGATTGAGCGAACTATGGTGGATGCCGCTTTGGAAGCAGGCGCAGAAATCAGGGAAGTGGCATTCCATAAATTTAGTCCGCAGGGTGTGAGCGGGGTTGTAGTTATCTCGGAATCTCATCTGGCAATTCATACATGGCCGGAATTGGGCTATGCTGCGGTAGATGTGTTTACCTGCGGGGATAAAGTTGATCCCTGGATAGCTGCAAACTATCTTAAAGAACGCTTTGCTGCCGATCGCTTGTCGGCTCAGGAAATAACGCGCGGCATTTTTGATGTGGAAGTCTCCATTAAGGCAGCTAACTTCTAGCGGCAATATAACTGTGGCTGAGTGCGACTTTGCAGCTTGATTCATTTGAAGGAGTGACATTTATGGAAAGAACATTTCTGATGATTAAACCCGATGGCGTTCAGCGCAATTTAGTCGGTGAAATTATTGGCCGTTTTGAAAAAAAGGGATTCCAGTTAGTCGGCCTAAAATTACTGCAAATTTCTCCTGAACTGGCGGCTAAGCATTATGGTGAACATCTAGGAAAACCGTTTTATGGTGAATTGCTTGAATTTATTACTTCCGGTCCGGTGGTAGCGATGGTTTGGCAGGGCTTAAACGCAGTTGCTGTTGCACGAGCGATGATGGGTAAAACAAATCCGGCTGATGCGGCTCCCGGCACTATTCGCGGTGACCTTGCCGTGTTTATGGGTAATAACGTTGTTCATGGCTCTGATTCACCGGAGAGCGCTGAAAGGGAAATTGAGCTCTTTTTTTCAACCGCTGAGCTGGTGTCCTACAATAAGGTTTGTGACTGTTGGCTTTACGGTAAATAGAGAAAACTGTATCAGATTATGAGTAACTCAAGCATCTGGGGGTAGAGGTGACAACGATGAAAAAAGCAGTACCGCTTTTTCTGCTCGCTTTGCTTGTGTTGACAGGCTGTAACCGCCCTCCGCAATACAAAAATGCCGCTGCCCACTTGGGAGACCCGCGCGCGGTCCAGATTATTTCTCCGCAGAGAGCCCCTGTGTCTGTCAGTAATGAAGCTGATATTCGGGCCATTATGGAGATTCTCAATACGGTGGAAGTGCGCAAGCTTTCCGTGGAAGAGGAAATTGACTTAGTTCTTGTGCAAGGCATAACGCTTGATGCCACCGAGCTTCGCTTCAGGGATAGTCGCGGCAATGTCTTTAAGGCTCTTTTGCTCAAAGACGGCTCTGTGCTGGTGGTGGCAGGCGCTATCGGCGGTAACGAACAGCGGCGCGAAGCATTACTCTCTGAACCGGAGCAGCAGGCGCTGCAAAATGAGCTACAAAAGTATCTGTGAGGACACCTGAACAACTTGGTGTGCTCGTTTTTTTTATTAGCTCTAAAATTTAATACTTTTCAGATTGTGCGCGCACGGTTAATTTAGCTTTAGTAAGCTCATGTTCACGGCGGCGACACAGCTCAGCAGCCTTTTCAAGATAAGTTTGTATATCTTTAGGGGAAACGAGATTTTTAAGCGAAAGATCTTTATAGATAAATTTATTTGTCGCCCCGCAGCCAAGGCCAAGGATATGTTGCCGTTCTTCAATCATAACAATATTATAGAAACATTCAGTTTCCGGTAAACAATAGCCGATGTTTTCCAGGTCGCCCAAAATCCCATGCTGCCGGTACAAATAGTAAGGGTGATAGGTGGGCGATAGCAAGCCGACGGCAGTGCGATACATCGCTGCAGCCAGAGCCTTGTCAGGAAGATGAAAGCGAGCTTGCTCCTCACTAAAAAGGGAAGCTCGTTTACGGGAAAACATATGCAGAGTGATATTTGTCGGCGAGAGGGAGAGAACGTCGTGAACACTTTTTCTGACCATGGCTTCGTCTTCCTCTGGAAGTCCCAAAATTAGATCCATGTTCAACACAGGAAAGGCAGATGACTGCACCTGCTTTACCGCTCTGTAAGCTTCCTCAACGCTGTGGCAGCGCCCGATTTTCTTCAGAGTTTCGTTGTGCATGGATTGCGGATTTACGCTAACGCGTGTTACGCCATGTTTTTTTAATATGGCAAGCTGCTCATGGGTAATGGTATCAGGTCTTCCCGCTTCAACCGTAAATTCGCGCACCGTTCCCGGGAAGGCCAGGCGGAGGGCGGAGAGAATGTTGTCAAGTTCCGCCGGGCTAAGTGAGGTAGGTGTGCCGCCGCCAAGATAAAAACTATAAGGACGAAGTTGCAGCTTTTCTGTTAACTGTCCTGCAGTTCTAATTTCATAAAGCAGCGTATCAAGGTACCGGCTGCGCCAGATTGCCAACTCCTTTAATGAGTGGGCCGGAAAGGAGCAGTAATGGCAACGTGAAGGACAGAAAGGAATGGAAATATAGACACTGAATAAATCCGGCAGTGAACTTTCTTCTACAATAGGACGTGAAATCCGAGCCACCTGCCACAGTAGTTTGAATTTCTCGCTGCTAATTCCTTCATTAACTTGCATCCGCTTAAACGCCTCTGTGTAATCTAGGCCTATATCCAGCAGTCTATGTAATTGTTTGGACGGACGCACGCCTCTTAGGCGGCCCCACGGAAGCTTCTCCATAAACTAATGCCTCCACGCTCTGGCTTATATACAAACGTTTACAAAGGGGAGTGCTTGACGCACCACTATTATATCAGATATGATGCAAGTGAAGGGGTGCTAATCTGTTTTGCTCATGCAGAGGTAATTAGAGAGGGAGGAATTGGCCATGACTACAATTTACCCTGATAGCTACTTGAGTCAGGAAGAAAAAATTTTGGGCATCTTAGCTCACTTTCTCGCACTTTTTACCAGCATTTTCGGCCCGCTTATTATCTGGCTGATTAAAAAGGATCAATCGGAGTGGATCGATCAGCAGGCGAAAGAGTCTCTGAACTTTCAAATCAGTATTGCCATTTATCAATTTGTTGCAGGGATACTGATGTTTATCCTGATTGGTTTTGTTTTCTCAATAGCAGTGTGGATTTTCAATGTTGTTTTTGTCGTGATTGCTTCGCTTAAAGCAGGCAATGGAAAAACTTATCGTTACCCGCTCTGCATTCGTCTTGTTAATTGAGCCTTCTGCTGAAGCAAGTTAATTAAGTTAAGGAAAGGGATGATCGGGAATGTTGAAAAAACTTTTATCAACACTGGGTGTAGGCGGCGCAAATATTGATTTTGTTATGAGAAATGCCAATATTCGTGCCGGTGAAGAGTCAGGTGGCGTCGTCCGTGTTACGCCGGGGTCGCTCAATCAGCGTGTGGAGGGCATAGTATTTCGTCTGATAGCCCAGTCTCGCTTGGAAGATCGCTCTGTGACCAGTGAAATTGAGCGCTGGAAAGTGGCTGAGAGCTTTGAGATTGCCGCCGGAGGTCAACCGTTCGAAATTCCTATTAGCTACCGCATCCCCGCAAAAAGCCCTATTTCTACTCCGTTTACCCGCCTCTCCCTTACGACCGCTTTAGACAGTGATGCGCTCATGGACCCAAGTGATGTGGACCGGATTACTGTTTTACCGGAAGCTCGCGTCGAACTGATCATGAATGCTTTCCGCCAGCTTGGTTTCCGCGAGAACAACCGTGATTCGGGCCGATTTAACGGTCGCTGGCAGGAATTTGAATATCTGCCGACAGGAGGCAGAGCCCGTCATATCAAGGAGTTGGATGTAATTTATGACGTTCGTTCTGATGGTGTGATGCTGCTCGTTGAGGCGGAAAAGCGCTCACTCTTATTGGACATTTTAAACCTGGATGAGCTTGCTGAACGGCGCATGAGGATTTTTCTGCCAAACCAGGTTCTGCTGAACGCCGACTCAGTGGCTCGTGTGTTGGAGCGGGAACTTATTTCTACCCTGTAAGCTGCAAAAACAAGGCGCTCTGCAAATAAAGCGTTTGCTTTTGTATCAGGAGGAATTTCGTGAAAACAAGTGAGATGTCTGCAGTAATTTTGGCCGGCGGCAAAAGCTCACGCATGGGAAAAAACAAAATGCTGCTGCCGCTTGGCGACAGTACGATCATCGGCACGCTGCTTGCCACGCTGACCGAACTGTTTGGCGAATGTGTGCTTGTCACAGACCATCCGGAGGCTTACGGCGATTGGCGGGTGAAAATTACTGCCGACTTAATTTGTGGTACGGAAAAGAATTCGCTGACCGGAATCCATGCCGGCCTGTCAGTTGCCTCTCACCCTTATAGCTTTGTAGTGGCCGGTGATATGCCTTTTGTTGAGCCGGAATTGTTGTCTCGGCTTGCGGCACTCTGCGGCAAGGATGATGTGATTATTCCGCGGCAAGGAGAGCATTTTCAGCCACTCTGTGCCATTTACCACAAAAATTGTCTGCCGCATATAGAAGAGCTTTTGTCCCGCCAGCATTACAAAATTCTTGATTTTTTTCATGCTCTGTCTGTGCGCCATGTTGACGCGGCGGAGTTATTGCCTTTTGACAGGCAGCTTTGGTCATTTTTTAACGTTAATAACCCAGATGATTATCGCTTGGCCCAAGAATTTGTTGAGCAATTTAAAGCCGAGAGGCTAAAAGGAATCTTGTGAAAGATGATTTTTCAGGGGGTTATTATGTTTCCGTTTGCTAAGTTAGTGTTGTTGACGTTAACTTCGCTGCTTATCGGTGGTTGCGCAGCCGAGAAAGGCGAGACAGAGCGGATAGTTAATCAGCAAAAAGAGATACAGCTGCCCTCCCCAATGTATAAAGGCCAGGAATCGTTTGAAGCGGTGTTAGCGCGTAGATCTTCCGGACGCAACTTCAGCGATATACCGTTACCTTTGCATAAGCTGGCGCAAATCCTCTGGGCCTCCCAGGGGATGGCTGTGCATGCGATAACAGGCGCTACTCGTACTGCCCCATCAGCAGGAGCGACTTATCCGCTGGAGGTTTATGTAGTCGCCGGCAAGGTGAATGATTTAGCCGCCGGAATTTATCGCTACAATCAGAAAAAGCATTCGCTGCTGCTTGTGAGCGCAGGCGAGTATAGAGAGCAATTGGCAAATATCGCCTTAGGGCAGGATTTTATCGGCACGGCTGCGGCAAGTGTTGTATTAGTGGCAGACTATACCAGAACGACTGGTCGATATGGTTCGCGCGGACTCCGCTATGTACATATGGAAATTGGACACGTCACTCAGAATATTCATTTGCAGGCTGAGGCAATGCGGCTGGCAAGTGTGGCTGTCGGCGCTTTTACAGACGAGATGTTAAAAAATTTGCTTAAAACAGAGTACGATCCGCTGATGATCGTACCGCTGGGTTATTACAAATAATAGTCACAACAGTCCCCTCTCCCTCTGGGAGAGGGTTAGGGTGAGGGAATAGCAAAGGATTATCTAAAGTTTAAACAGTTTAAATCAAGAACTCCGCGGTTTCAACAAACCCGGAGTTTTTGATTTTTATTGCTGATAAGAAAAATGGAGTCTTGAAATATAACCTTAACCCGGATAAAAGTCCGACAATTTTTCTAAATTATGGATATTAATAGTTCTTTTATCGTAAGAAATGATTCCGTCGAGCTGCATTTTTTTAAGCTCTCGTGAGAGCGTAGGTCTTGCTACATTTATCTGCTCAGCCAAAGATTTTTTTGGAAATTTCAGCGTAATCGTGTTGCTGTTTGCTTTTTTTTGTTCCATCGTCAAAAAATAGGCTATTTTAGCGGGAACAGAGTTTAAAGAGAGAATTTCTACCATAGTGTTAAGTGCTAAGGTTCGGTTAGAGACAGATTCTAAAAATTTAACCATAATCCTATTATCCTTGGCAAAGATTTTTAAGAGCTGAGCTTTACTTATCAGCCAAACGTGACTATTTTCGCGGGCTGAAACAGTAGCGGGATAGCAGCTAATACTGGCAAACATAGAAGCATCGGCAATCAAATCGTAGGGAAGTCTTCTGCCTACGGTAATAACTTTTCCGGAGGCAAAAAACTTCTGTACGTCTATGCTTCCCTTTAGAATGACGCCTAATCTGTCAGCAGGTTGGAGAGGGGAAAATATCACCTCACCTTTCTTGTAGTATTTGATGCTGCAGCTGATATCATCAATAAATTTTTCCGTTTCCTCAACTGACAAGTGGTTAAACAGACAGCATTTATTTAGCAGGCGCCGCACATCTTCCATTACACTGCCTCCAAGTAAAAAAATTTTCAGCAAAACGACAAAGTGTAACAAGGGATACTTTTTTATCTAGGAATTAATTATATAATACGATTATAAATGAAAATGATTATCATAGTCAAGCGCTATTGAGGTAATGCAGCATGCTGATAATCTATATACGAATAGGGAGGTAATCTAATTATGCAGGCAAAAATTTGGAAGGTAGGCGTACTCTGGGCGGTTGCGTTAGTTTTAGTGGTTGGTATTTACTCGGCGACTCATGCTGTCGGCCCGCGGCCGATCCGGGTAGTAGTTGAGGGCACCACTTTGAATGTCTCTTCTCAGATAGTCAATGGCAGGGTCATGGTGCCTTATCGGGCAGTTGCTGAGAGGCTTGGCGCTCGTGTCGGCTGGAACGCGGCGGAGAGAAGCGTGACTGTTACAGATGGTGACAAAACGCTGAAACTGACTGTAGGCCAGACTAACGCAATCATTAACGGTCGCATTATCACTTTAGATGCAGCGCCGGTATTACGAAGCGGGCGGGTTTTGGTTCCCTTGCGTTTTCTGGGTACCGGGCTCGGTTGGCGTGTAAGCTGGGAAGGTGACACCAGGACCGCCCGGCTGAACTCTATTCCGGATCTTACTGTGCGGGTGGTAGTTCCTGACGGAGTTCCAGCCTTAAGTATTATCAGGTTGCTGAGAGAGCGTCCTTCCATGGGCAGAAATGTGAAAATCAGCTATGAAGTAGTTCGCTCTCCTGAGCTTATGGCGGCAAGGGTTATCTCGGGAGAGGCCGATATCGCTATTGTTTCCACCAATTTGGCGGCTGTCCTCTACAATAGAAACGTTCCTTACAAGCTTGCTGCGGCTAATGTCTGGGGGGTGCTGCACCTGGTCAGCAGTGAAAACATTAGAAGCTGGCAGGATTTGCGGGGTAAAGAAGTACACACTTTTGGCAGAGGACTCACACCCGATATAGTGTTTAGGTATTTGTTGTCAGAAAACGGACTGAATCCTGAAAGGGACGTAACATTAAGATACCTGGGCAGCGGAACGGAGCTGGCGCAGGCGATGATTGCCGGCAGGGTCAGGACTGCTGTTTTACCCGAGCCGGCGGCGACGCAGGTAATAATGAGAAGGCCGGATGTTTCACCTGTGCTCGACCTTCAGCAGGCGTGGGCTATGGCTACCGGACTTGGTTTAAGTTATCCGCAGGCTTCTCTGCTGATTAGCAACGCCTTGTTAAACGGGTATCCGGAGTTTGTGGAAAGATTTTTATCTGAAGTTGCGCAGAGCGCTGAGTGGGTTAATAATAATCGAAATACGGCTGGTGTCTGGGCTGAAGAGCTGCAAACAGGCATGACTGCCAGAGTCGTAGAAAACGCGTTGCCCAGAGCCAATATTCGCTTTGTTAATGCTAGAGAAGCGCGAGCGGCAATTGAAGCTTATTTGAGAGTCTTGCGTGACTTTTCACCAGAGACTGTGGGAGGGCGTCTGCCTAGTGAAACCTTCTATTTCCAAAGATAAGCGCTACACATTGGGGGCTGTCCTATTTCTCCTGATTCTCTGGGAGATTGTTTCCAGGATAGTGGGGGCGGGGATTTTGCTTCCTCGCCCCGGCGAAACATGGAAGGAGCTTGTTCAAATCGTCGGCTCCGAAGACTTTTGGCCAGCGGTAATCGGTACCACGACCAGAAGCCTAATCGGCTTTAGCCTGACTCTTTTTACTGCAGTACTTTTTGCGGTGACGGCAGGCCTATGGAAACCTCTGTATTACCTGTTTGCCCCGCTGGTCGTAATCACTAAGGCAGCGCCGCCCATTTCTATAATTCTTCTGGCATTGATCTGGTTAGGCACAGATAAAGCGCCTGTGTTAGTAGGTTTCCTTGTAATTTTTCCGATTATTTACACCAACATTGTTGCCGGGGTAGACAATGTGGATGCCAAACTAATTGAAATGGCTGCTATGTACAGAATTCGCAGGCTGAGGAGACTTTCGGAAATATATCTTCCCTCAATTATGCCGTATGTGCTTGCTGCCTGTTCTACAGCATTAGGGCTTAATTTACGAGTGGTAATTATGGCTGAAGTGTTGAGCCAGCCGCCCATATCTATGGGAACGAGCTTGCAGTCGGCGCGAATTTTTCTTAACACAGCAGGAGTTTTTGCCTGGACGATGGTCGCGATTGCTTTAGCAGCTTTGTTTGATTACAGCGTTTCTTTTCTGAGGAAAAAATTAGAAGCTTGGAGGTGATTTCAGTCGTGCATAAGTCGTTGCAAGTCACGAATCTGACAAAAGAGTTCAATACGACCCAAGGGTTAAACACTCTGAAAGTGTATGAGAAGTTCAGTCTCAGTATCCCGGAAAATAAAGTGACTTGTATTATGGGCCCTTCCGGTTGTGGCAAAACTACATTATTAAATTTAGTCAGCGGGCTGCTTAAGCCTGATGCCGGAGAACTTAAAGGGTTTGACGGCAAGACTGTTTCTTACCTTTTCCAAGAGCCAAGGTTGTTGCCCTGGAGAACCGTTTGGCAAAATATAGACTTTGTAATTAAAGATATTTATCCGAAAAGACAAAGAGAGGAAATAGTTAGCAGATACCTAAAAATGGTTGATTTGCATGACTTTAGTCATTATTGGCCGGGAAGGCTCAGCGGTGGAATGAAGCAGAGAGTCAGTATCGCCCGCGCCTTCGTCTTCCCTTCCGACATGTTGTTAATGGATGAACCTTTTAAAGGACTCGATCTGCAGCTAAAAATTTCGTTGCTGGATTCTTTCACCGCATTATGGCAGCAAGATCTGCGCACAGTCATCTTCGTGACGCATGATTTTGATGAAGCGCTGTATTTGGGCGATCACATCTACATTTTGAGCGGACTGCCGGCAAATGTAAATAAGTCACTGGCGGTCACGATTCCACGTGAAGAAAGACGCTACGGCGAAGGTAAGTTAAAAGAGCAGAAAGAGGAATTGCTGGCTGGTCTTTGTTGCAGGCAGGAGCAGCCTTGTGTGCTGGCGCAGGCAATATCGTAAAAATGAAGTGTGAGTATGAAAAGGAGAACGAACATGGAAAAATCACCTCTTGTTATCGGTATAGACATTGGCTCGTATGCCGTTAAGCTTTCCTTGCTGACGCCTGAAAAAGAAGCTCTCTGCCATGTTAATAGAGAGCATAAGGGCAAGCCTTACGCTGTTTTGGCAGAAGAAATTGACTGCCTGGTTGAGCGCTTTAAACTGCGGGATTTGCAGTATGGTGCGTTGACCGGCATCGGTGGTATGAAGCTGGCTCAAGATGCCGATTTTAAAAATTACCCTGAAGTGCTGGCTCAGTGCGCGGCATTAAAAGAGTATTACCCCCGGGCAGAGACGATAGTTGAGCTGGGTTGCCAGAACAGCAAGTATATTTCTTTGCACCCGGATAAGACCGTAAAGCACTTTTCTTTTAATACCGATTGTTCGGCAGGAACCGGCTCTTTCCTTGAAGAGCAAGCACTTCGCTTAGACATTGATTTATGTAAGCTTTCCGGCTTAACGGAACAGGCCTCCTCTGTGCCGCGGATAGCTGGACGCTGCAGTGTCTTTGCCAAAACAGATATTGTTCATCTTCAACAGGAGGGGAAAGCGGTAAACGACATTCTCTTAGGGCTTTGCTATGCGGTAATCCGGACATTTAAGGCTTCAGTAGTTCGCTCCGGCAAAATTGTCCCGCCGCTCTTGCTGCATGGGGGAATGGCGGAAAACAATGGGATTGTCAAGGCGGTCAGAGAAGTTTTCTCGTTGGGCACTGATGAGTTATTTATTCCGGGAGAAGGCAGGAATTTTAACAGTACCGGGGCAGCCTTGCTGGCTCTGGCAGCCGGGGATTATTTATCTATGAGCAAACTAAAGAAGGCGCTGGTACAAAAACAAAAGACTGTAAGCGTAGCTTTTCACCGTCCCCTGATAGCGTCCACAGCTGTTGATATTGCCGCCCTGCATCATGTCGCAGCCGATGAAAGCGATTGTTATCTGGGCATTGACGTCGGCTCTACAAGTACCAATTTGGTCTTAATGAATCCGGCGGGGCAGGTTGCGGACTTGTTGTATCTGCGCACAGCAGGAGACCCGATTGCGGCAGTGCGGCAAGGGTTGCGGGAATTTAAAGCCCGTTATCGTGGGAAAAGGGTTCTGGGTGTGGGTGTGACCGGCTCCGGTCGCAACTTGATAGGTGGTTTGGTGGGCGGCGATCTGGCTGTAGATGAAATTACCGCTCAGGCACGTGCTGCAGTGGAGGCAGATCCGCAGGTAGATACGGTATTTGAAATAGGCGGCCAGGACGCCAAGTTCATCCGTTTGGAGAACGGAGTGGTAACCGCCTTTGAAATGAATAAAGTCTGTGCCGCCGGAACTGGGTCATTCCTGGAAGAGCAGGCCAAAAAATTAGGGATTACGGCGGAGGATATCGCCGCACTGGCTTTTAGCTCAAATACGCCGGTCTCGCTTGGCGAACGCTGCACAGTCTATATGGACACCAATATCCGCCATCATCTGGCGATCGGCACACCTTTGCCTGATATCGTGTCAGGTTTATGTTATGCCGTGGCGCAAAACTATCTAAACCGTGTTGTGGGTTTTAAACAAATCGGCCGTAAAATTTCTTTTCAGGGAGGCGTGGCTTTTAACAGCGCCGTATTAACTGCCTTGCAAAATATTACAGGACGTCAGATAACAGTTTCCCCTTTTTTTAGTGTAAGCGGAGCTTGGGGCGCTGCATTGCTCACTCGGGAACAGATGCAGGGCAAGGGATTGTCCAGTAAGTTTCTTGGTTGGGAAACAAGTTCCGGCGGCTGCGGCAAGAGCGACGAATTCCTTGACAAAGAGGCCGCCGTTAAAATTGAGGAACAGTTACCTCCTTTGTTCGCACTACGGGAGGAACTGTTTATGAAAGACTACCGGGGCAGGTCGAATCCTGCGGTGCCAACTGTCGGTATCCCGCGGGTATTGTATATGTATAAGCTTTTCCCAATGTTCCAGGCCATGTTTCATCATCTTGGCTATAATGTTGTTATTTCCGGAGAGACCGATGAGCGGATCGTGGCTTTAAGCGAAAGCGTGACCTTTGAAGAAACGTGTTTTCCGGTAAAGCTGATTGCCGGTCATGTTTTGGATTTGTTGGAAAAAAATGTGGACTATATATTTTTACCAGCCCTAGCCACGATGAAGCACCAAGTTTCCAAGACGAGGCAGGATTATCCGTGCATTTTTATGCAAAGCGCAGCTAAAATCATCGAAGTTTTACTAGGCAGTCAGCTGCAAGAAAAAAAGATAAAACTGATCAGCCCAGTTTTGTCGTTTAAGTTTGGCAGGCAGCATTTGCTGAAAACATTTCTGAAAATGGGAGCCGAACTGGGTAAAAACGCAATGCAGCTATTACCCGCCGCCAAAGCTGGTTTCCAGGCTAAAGACTCCTTTGAAAAAGCAGTTGAAAAAGCAGGATGCGATTTTTTCCAGGAGTTATCGCCAGATGAAAAGGCTCTCGTGCTAGTAACCAGGCCGTACGGAATTATTGACCGACACCTGAATATGCGTATCCCACAGGAATTGGCTAAAATGGGCATCAAAATTATTCCAAAGGATGCATTGCCCATCGCAGACTATGATATATCAGACTTTTGCAGTAACATGTACTGGCCTTTTGGGCAACATATACTTGCTGCAATTCAGATTGTCAGAGAGCATCCCAATCTTTATCCGGTATTTATTACAAATCACGGGTGCGGGCCTGACACCGCGCTTACTCACTATGTGTCCGAAATTATGGGCGATAAGCCGTATTTGCATCTTGAGGTAGATGAGCATTCTTCTCCGGTAGGCATCATCACCAGGCTGGAAGCATTTATTAACAGTTTAAATTTCTATCGTCCTCAATCCGGGAGCGTCAGCTTGCCTAAAGTGACCATCTCCTCAAACGTTAGTGCAGATAAACAGCTTTTCCTCCCTGCCTTGGGAGCACATGCGACTGCTCTTGCAGCCACGCTTAGGAAGTTCGGCTACAACGCAAAGCTGCTGGAGGCTCCGTGTGAGGAATTTGTAGAGTTAGGTCGCACATTTACAACTACCAAGGAATATTTTTCGCTGACAGCCTTGTTGGGTAGTGTGGCGGGAACGCTTGCTAAAGAAAAAGAACGCCTGGATAGAACTGAGATTTTGATCCCGGCGCTGGAAGGCGCCGAAGTAGATGGACAATATGCCAGACTTCTGAAAACATACCTTAAAAAACTCGGTATGCCACAAGTTGAGGTTGTATCACCCTTTCTGGAAGACTTTTTTTCTGAAAAATCACCCTTTGAGCCCGAGCAAGCCGCAGCATTATTCAGAACGATTCTCGCTGTAGATTTGTTGTCAGAAATGCTGTTGCAGACAAGGCCATCTGCCGATGACCCGGCTCAGGCTAACCACCTGTTTGCTGAGTATCTGAGGCAGCTTTCACTCGCCCAAGATTATAAAGTGACTGTAACTACTGCCGCAGCAGATTTCGCGCGATTGGCCATACGGCCGAAAAATAGGACGGTGCTAGCCTTAGTAGGAGAACCATACCTGCTCTATCAGCCGGAACTGAACGCTAACCTAGTTGAAAGAGTTGAACGACTGGGGGCACAAATCAAATTGGCGCCTTTGGCAGAAATCGTCTTCCATTATATCTACGAGAAACAGGCAGAAGCAAAAGCAAGGAAAGAGCTATTCTCTTATCTTAGATACCGTGCGATTTTAAACAGGCTGTCTGCTGAAGCGGAGCAAGTTTCGCCCGGAGCCGGAATGCTTCTGCAACGTCGCGCAGAAAAAATAACTTGTTATAGCAGAGAACAGCTTGCTTGTCTGTACGGAGGTTTCGGCACTTATCGCATCGGCAAAGCAATGCTTGCCCGTGAAGAGGGCGCGCACGCCATCATTAACGTGGCGTCTGCATATGAAAATACTGCGTTGCTGACCAATATTTTTTCTGATCGGTTTAAAGAGAGCGGAGCTTGGTTGAATATCGGGATAGACGGGAAAAAGAATGAGAACGACGAAATCCGTTTGCAGACATTTGTTCATGGCCTGCTGCAGAAAAAAAGTAATGACGAAAGCACCAAAAAGGATTTTGCAATGATTAACAGCACTGTTTTCGGAGGGTAAGGAAACAATAAGGAGTATAACGACAGTCAAATGTTATAAAAACCTCTTGACAGCTGGAGAGTATGGTTATATACTCTAAGCATGATAATGATTTTCAATGTCATTTGTTTGGAGTGAATAATCATGACAGTCTTATTAGTCGGGGCTGACAAGCTCGGCAATATGCCCAAAGAGTTAGAAGACCACGGCGCCAGTGAAATTATCCATTGGTCGGGACGTAAAGAAAAGAACAAGGATATCCCGCGCAATGTCGATCTGATTCTTGTCGTACATGATTTTGTCAGCCATGCGTTGATGGATAGTGTCAAAGGACAGGCAAAGCGCCGTCGCCTGCCGATTGTTTTTGCCAAAAGAGGAGTGGCTGGGCTGAAGCAGGTACTAAAAAACGAAAAATAAGAGATGATGCGAACCTGACAAATTTTCAGCTCAAAACAAGTGCTTTTCAATTTGGCAAATACTTACTTAAAATTTTGCACGACAGACTCCATGCTGCTTTTTCGGCATGGAGTCTGTCCTTAATATTGCCAAAAAACTTGCTGATAGTGCAATCAAACTGCCTGTCTGGTAAGAACGGAACTTGTATGATAAAATAGGTGCAAGTCAGTTTGCGGCATTAACTGGAGGATACGATGTTTTATCACAGATTGGCAGCTTATTATGATTTAATCTTCCCTCCGGAGCAAAATAAAACCGCCTTTCTGCACAGAGAGTTTGCGGCTGTGGGCGCCAAACGGATTCTTGACTTAGCCTGCGGTACCGGCACGTACGCAGTCGAGCTGGCACGTCTCGGATACGAGACTTGGGGTACGGATCTTGAGCCGGCTTTGATTGAACTTGCTCAAATAAAGGCAGCCGATGATTTGCCGGCGGCCAGATTTACTGTGGGCGACATGCGGGAGCCTGAAGTGCTGGGACTGATGTTTGACGGCCTTTTTTGTATCGGTAACTCGCTTGCTCACTTAATCGAGATAAACGATTTAAAAGTGGCGCTCGCGGCCATGCGTAGGGTGCTGAATTCTCCCGGTAGAGCCGTATTGCAAATCGTAAATTTTGACAGGATCCTGGCTCTGGGGGAGACAGAGTTGCCGTTGATTGAGCGGGAAGGCTTGACTTTTGCGCGCATCTACCGCCCTTGCGGAGAGGAGCGTCTGCAGTTTGACTCAGTGTTGGCAGTGAATGGGGCGGGCAAGAGTGCAGGTCGTTTTGAAAACAGTGTCACACTGCGGCCAATCCGGCGAGCCGAATTGGAGAGATTGCTCTTAGAGGCAGGATTTACGGGTGTGAGGGTATATGGGGATTTCAAGTACGGAGAATTTAACGAGGCTAATTCCCAGGCAACGGTAGTAGTAGCAGAGTGCTGACTAATGTTATATAGAAATCAAGAATTGTCGTTTGAGGCAAGTATTTAATAATTTTAGTCTGGAGGATTATAATGAGTATTCCTATTGTTTCTGTGGTTGGAAAGTCGGACAGCGGCAAAACAACGCTGATCTGCGGCCTGCTTCCAGAGCTGAAGCGGCGAGGCTACCGGGTGGCGACAATTAAGCATGACGTTCACGGTTTTGAAATTGACAAGCCGGGCAAGGACACTTGGAAACATAGTCAAGCCGGCGCAGACATTGTGATTATTTCTTCGCCTGCGAAAGTTGCTTTATTGGAAAAGGTAAGCGAAGAACTGACACTGGATGAAGTAATGGCCAGGATTTCTAATGTGGATATCATCATCTCGGAGGGTTACAAAAGAAATAATAAGCCAAAAATAGAAGTCTTTCGCTCTACAGTTCACGAAGCGCCGCTTTGCACCGGCGAGGATAACTTAATTGCATTTGTGAGCGATATAGTCTTGGATTTGGGGGTTCCTGTGTTCTCTCTAAATGATTATGCCGGGATAGCCGCTTTGATTGAGCGCCGCTTCTTATTGTAAACTAGCCGCAGCTTCGCAAGCTAGATTTCTGTGTTTTTATTAGGTTACTATTGCCCTCACCAAGCTTTGCCAATTCCCCTCCTTTGGAGGGGTGGCGCAAAGCGCCGGGGTGGTTTCCCTACAAGCGACCACCCCGCCCTGTCGGGCACCCCTCCATTAGAGGGGAATTGTTTGTAGCCCTTGGTGCTGCTTCTGCCTTAGTATTTTGCTTATGCCCTCACCCTAACCCTCTCCCAGAGGGAGAGGGGATTTATGGGGGAGAGGGGATTTATAGGGGAGAGGGGATTTATGGGGGAGAGGGGAATTGATTGTAATTCCCCTCCCAAGGAGGGGTGGCGCAAAGCGCCGGGGTAATTCCCCTCCTTTGGAGGGGTGGCGCAAAGCGCCGGGGTGGTTTCCCTGGAAATTAGGCAAAGCTATTAATTATAGGCATTAGCAAAACATATGCTCTTGCCGCCCCATCTTCTGCAGGATAAGCTGTGCTGTTAGAGAATAAAATAACAAAAGAAAATACGCCAGTTAGCTTTCTCCGAGCCTGCTTGCCTAAAGGTCAACCTATGGCGTGCAGGCCCTGGGTCAACAGACCTGCGGGGTGCGGGATGGAAACGCCTGCGCCTCCTCAACGGAAAGGAGAGTGTAGCCATTTTTTTGTGTCTACGTCTGCCTTTTCGGGCAGATTTTTTGTTGATATTTGACAGGGAGGGTCTTTTTTGACAAAAGATACGCATGAGGGTAAAGTAATGTCTCTGATGGACCATTTGGAGGATTTGCGTAAGCGTCTGATTATCTGCTGCATTGCTGTATTACTGGCTGCTATCTTTTCTTTTATGTACGTTGATCAAATCCGCATCCTGCTTACCCGTCCCGTGGGCGACTTGGTTTACCTTAATTTAATGGAAGCGGTCACGACTAATATCAGGCTTGCTTTCATCTCCGGATTTTTTCTTTCGCTCCCGGTAATTTTCTATCAAATTTGGTGCTTTGTCCTTCCGGGTCTTTATCGGCATGAACGACGGGCAGTTTTTTGGATTTCCGTTTTATCTTTGCTTTTCTTTGCTATGGGGGTCACGTTCGCTTTTTTGGTGGTCTTACCGTTCTCAGTCCGTTTCCTCTTGGGTTTTGCCGATTACCAGTTGCAGCCGATGATTTCTTTTAACAGCTATATTTCTTACAGCCTAGGGCTTCTGATAGGTTTTGGCTTAGTTTTTGAGATGCCGGTTGCCGTGCTTATTCTCGCGAAGCTTGGTATTGTTTCCGCTGAATTTTTGGCAAAAAACCGGATGTACGCAATGATTATTATTTTTATCCTTGCCGCTATCTTTACTCCGCCGGATGTGATATCACAGCTCCTGATGGGAGCTCCCATGACGCTTCTCTATGAGCTTTCCATTTTAATGGCGCGTTTTGTGCGCCCTCGAGTCAAGGAGCTTATACCCGAGCAGTAGGGTTAGCATTTAGATGTCTGGTAAAAGGGAGGTGAGAAGATGCTTGGAAGAATCGGCCCCCCGGAATTACTGGTGATTTTGGGTTTGGTTCTGGTGCTCTTTGGTCCGAAAAAACTTCCGGAAATTGGTCGTTCATTTGGAAAGGGATTAAAAGAATTTAGACAAGCCACTAAAGAAATTAAAGAAAGTGTTGATCTTGGGGATGAGGATACAGCGGG
>JAGXTL010000060.1 GCA_018333635.1 Dethiobacter sp. | reverse complement strand
TGGCGTGGTCTACAGCGCTTAGATACTGCCTCCGAGATGTATGGCATCATCAGGGACGAAGAATCCCTCCCTCCCCTGGAAGCATGGCCATAATACTCCGGTGTTAAGTGTGGGTAAGGGTTAGCCCAGAGGGAGAGGGGAGCTGTGTCCTAACCCTCTCCCTCTGGGAGAGGGGATCTGGGCACGCTGCTAAAACAAAAGCGCCGCAAGCGGCGCTTCGTTCTGTGCTATTTGTTTTTCTTAGCCTTCTCTTCCTTATCTTCCTTCTTTGCGAATGCGACCTGTTCCTCACAATTAGCGCATTTTTTCGGCTTGCAGCGCGCTTCTTGCTCCAATCCACATTTTGGACACAGCCAGACAGCCAAAGTTATTCACCTCCCGTTAGCTTTCTGCAAGCAATAATCAACTCTTCTCGCTCTCTAGACGCCATTTAACGTAACCAATCAAACCGCCTTTATCCATAATGGTTTGCATAAAAGGAGGGAACGGCGCCGCCTGATAAACTTCTCCGGTGCTCAGGTTTTCAATGGTGCCGGACGCCAAATCTACCCGTACTTCATGGCCTTGCTCAATTTTCTCAGCAGCCTCGGGGCTTTCCAAAATCGGCAGCCCAATGTTAATCGCATTTCGATAAAAGATCCGGGCAAAAGAATGAGCGATCACACAAGCAACCCCACCGGCTTTAATTGCAATGGGGGCGTGTTCCCGGGAACTGCCACACCCAAAGTTTTTCAATGCAACAATTATGTCGCCCGCTTTTACTTTGGACGGAAAACTTTCATCTGCGTCTTCCATTAAGTGTTTGGCCAATTCAGCCGGATCGGAAGTGTTGAGGTAGCGAGCAGGAATAATAGCATCTGTATCAATATCGTTGCCAAATTTCCAAACGTGACCCTGCATTTTAAGCCACCTCCCCAGGAGCACAAATTTTGCCTGCTAT
This sequence comes from Dethiobacter sp., assembly GCA_018333635.1. Lineage (GTDB taxonomy): Bacteria > Bacillota > Dethiobacteria > Dethiobacterales > Dethiobacteraceae > GPS1B09. The sequence continues at coordinate 71,991 of JAGXTL010000060.1, read as the reverse complement.
GGCGCTGGCAGCAGCTATCGCAGGATTAGAAAGATAAACTTCACTGCCAGGATGGCCCATTCGTCCAACAAAATTGCGGTTTGTCGTCGCCAGGGCACGCTCGCCGTTAGCGAGAATACCCATATGCCCGCCAAGGCAAGGCCCGCAGGTGGGGGTGGAAACTACTGCTTCCGCAGCAATAAAGATATCAAGCAGTCCCTCCCGCATTGCTTGCCGCACTATATTCTGCGTGCCTGGGATAATAAGCAGGCGCACATCTCTGTGTACTTTTTTGCCTCTTAATATTTCTGCGGCAATGCGCAGATCTTCCATGCGCCCGTTAGTACAGGAGCCGATCACTACCTGATCAAGGCGCACCTCACCCACTTCACTTATTCCCCTGGTGTTCTCCGGCAGATGGGGGAACGCTACCTGCGGCTCAATCTCGTCGCCGTTAAAAGTATAGACTTTTTCATATTCAGCATCTTTGTCTGCATAAACCGGCTCAAAACTGCGCTTGGCCCGCGCTGTCACATAGTCCAGCGTAATCTCATCCGGCTCAATTATCCCGCATTTTGCCCCGGCCTCAATGGCCATATTGCACATGGCTAGGCGGCTGTCCATGGAGAGCGAGCTGATAATCTCTCCCCAAAACTCCATAGAGCGGTAGAGCGCCCCGTCTACGCCGATTTTACCGATTAAGTAAAGAATTAAGTCTTTGCCGCTCACCCAAGGCTGGAGCTTGCCATTAAAGATAAACTTCAGAGTGGAAGGAACCTTAAACCAAGCCTCTCCCAGAGCCATAGCAGCAGCCATATCTGTACTGCCTACTCCTGTACTCAAGGCACCTAAGGCACCATAGGTGCAAGTGTGAGAGTCGGCCCCGATAATGATTTCCCCGGGGAGAGCCAATCCTTCCTCCGGCAAGAGCGCATGCTCAATCCCCATCCGACCAACTTCAAAGTAGTAAGTGATCTGGTGTTCGCGAGCAAATTCTCGCAGCAGCTTACTCTGCTCAGCCGACTTTATATCTTTGTTAGGAGTGAAGTGGTCTGGCACCAAAGCGATGCGGTCCTTGTCAAACACACGGTCGACCCCTATTTTTTTAAATTCGCTAATTGCCAAGGGGGAAGTAATATCATTTCCCAGCACCATATCTATTCGGGCGGTAATCAGCTCTCCCGGGCGGACGACATCCTTGCCTGCATGCCGAGCCAAAATTTTTTCTGCAATGGTCATTCCCACAGTATTCTCCGCCTTTACCTTTATTAATTTTTCTTCCTAAAAATCTTCCTTTGCGTCAATCCAAGTCATCATCCGCCGCAGTTCTTTACCTACTTCTTCAATTTTGTGTTCTTTCTCCAGCCTGTCATTTGCCTTAAAGAAAGGCCTGTATGCTTGATTTTCGAGGATCCAATTGCGGGCGAATTGGCCGTTTTGAATTTCTGCCAAGATTTTTCTCATTTCCTGGCGAGTATCCTCGTTCACAATCCGCTTGCCGGTAACAAAGTCGCCGTATTGTGCTGTGTCTGAGATCGAATAGCGCATATAGGAAAGTCCGCCCTGATAAATCAAGTCCACAATCAGCTTAAGCTCATGTAAGCATTCAAAGTAGGCGATTTCAGGCTGATAGCCTGCTTCCACCAGCGTGTCAAAGCCGGCTTTAATCAATTCCGAAACGCCGCCGCAAAGCACCGCCTGTTCACCAAAAAGATCTGTTTCCGTCTCTTCCTTAAAGGTTGTTTCAATCACGCCGGCACGGGTACAGCCGATGCCTTTAGCATAAGCCAGACCCAACGCCCTGGCATTGCCGCTATGGTCTTGATAAACCGCTAGCAGTCCCGGCACGCCCGCCCCTTCTGTGTATGTGCGGCGCACCAAATGTCCCGGACTTTTTGGCGCGACCATAAACACGTCCACATTGGCTGGCGGCACAATTTGCTGAAAATGAATATTAAAACCATGCGAAAAAACCAGTGCATCTCCTGCCTGCAAGAATGGCTTAATCTCAGCCTCATATACCGCCCGCTGAATCTCATCCGGCAATAGAATCTGAATCACGCTTGCGGCCTTGGCAGCCTCTGCCACAGTCATAACTTTTAATCCCGCGGCCAGAGCAAGGGGGCGGCGGCGGCTATCTTCCCTCAGACCCACCACCACATCAATTCCGGCTTCTTTCAGGTTCTGTGCCTGGGCATGCCCTTGGCTGCCGTAGCCCATCACTGCCACCGTACGTCCCTTTAGCAACTCAATGTCTGCGTCTTTATCATAATACATCTTTGTCATTTTCTTTTACCTCCCCATTTTTAATAACTTTACTACCCCTCAAAAGTGCGATTTTCCCTGTTCTGACCGTTTCAAGGATGCCATAGTGTGAGAGCAGAAGCAGAATAGCCTCCAGCTTTTCCTCATTGCCGGTAATCTCAATAATCACTGAATGGAGGGAAACATCAACTATTTTTGCTCTAAAAGTCTCCACGATTTGTTGAATTTCCGCGCGATTTGTGGCATTAGCTTTAACTTTAATCATTACCAGCTCACGGTTAACCGAAGGCTCATGGGTCAAATTTGAGATTCTCAAAATATTGATCAATTTATTTAGCTGCTTAACTACCTGCTCCAAAGTTTTTTCGTCTGCTTCCACCTCAATTGTCATCCGTGAGATGGCAGGATCCACCGTTTTACCGACGGCTAAGCTCTCAATATTGAAGCCTCGCCGGGCAAAAAGACCTGCGACACGCACCAGCACACCGGGCTTGTTCTCAACCAAGACGGCCAGTACATATTTCATTCCTCATCACCCCTAATCATTTCACATGTCGGGCAATTTGGCGGCACCATTGGAAACACATTTTCTTCTGCCCGCACACGAAAATCCAGCACAACCGGTCCGGGGATCGCCATCGCCTGGCGAATCACCACCGCAACTTCCGCCGCCTTTTCCGCCCGCAACCCGACGGCACCATAGGCCTCAGCCAGCTTGACAAAGTCCGGCCCTTTCTCAAGAGCTACTGATGAGTAACGACGGCGAAAGAAGATTTGTTGCCACTGACGGACCATCCCTAAATATTGGTTATTAATAATTGCCACTTTCACAGGAATATTATAATTCACTGCTGTAGCCAGCTCCTGCGAGTTCATTTGAAAACTGCCGTCGCCGGCAATGCAAAAAACTATTTCCTCCGGCCGGCCAAGCTGAGCTCCCAGAGAAGCCGGAAAACCGTAACCCATAGTGCCTAAGCCGCCGGATGACGCCAAAGAGCGCAAGTTTTTAAATTTATAGTACTGAGCCGTCCACATCTGATGTTGGCCCACTTCTGTAGTTATCACCGCCTCGCCTTTTGTCTCTCTGTAGATAGACTCAATTACAAACTGGGGCAGCAGCTCTCCCTCAGGTTCCTGACAGTAAACCAAAGGCGCACAATTTTTCAGCTCCTCAATACGGGCCAGCCACTCAGGATGCTGTTTTGCCTCTGTTTTTTTGAGTAATTCAGTCAGAACGCGCTTCACATCGCCGACAATAGGAACATCTACCCTGATATTCTTACCAATTTCTGCCGGATCAATATCAATATGGACAATTTTTGCTCCCTGGGCAAAGCGATTTATCTTACCGGTGACCCGGTCATCAAAGCGGGCGCCAATGGCGATCAGTAAATCGGCTTCATTTACGGCGATGTTGGCCCAATACGTTCCGTGCATTCCCAGCATCCCCAGTGACAATGGGTGGCAGCCCGGAAAAGCAGAGAGTCCCATCAGTGTCGTAGTCACAGGTGTCTCTGTCCGTTCCGCCAACTCCAGTAACAGCTCATGGGCCCCGGAACTTACTACTCCTCCGCCCGCATAAAGCACCGGTTTTTTAGCGCGGGCCAGAGCCTTGATTGCCCGGTTAATTTGCCCAAGGTGACCGTCATAGGTAGGATTATACCCGGGGATCTGCACAGTTTTTGGGTAGCGGAATTCGCCTTCAGCCTGCTGAATGTCTTTTGGCAAGTCGATAAGCACCGGTCCGCAACGACCACTCGCAGCCAGGTAAAACGCTTCCTTCATAATCCGCGGCAAATCAGCAAGCTCTGTAACAAGATAATTATGTTTCGTAATCGGTAGGGTAATGCCAAAAATATCCGCCTCCTGAAAGGCATCGGTGCCAATCAAAGGCGAGGATACTTGACCGGTTATGAGCACCAGCGGCACAGAGTCCATATAGGCGGTGGCAATCCCTGTCACCAGGTTGGTGGCGCCGGGGCCGGAAGTAGCAAAGACTACTCCGGGACGACCTGTAGCTCGGGCATAGCCGTCGGCAGCATGGACGGCAGCCTGTTCATGACGGGTCATAATGTGACGGATATCCGCATCGTAGAGCTGGTCGTAGAGATTTAGCACTGCCCCGCCGGGATAGCCGAAAATCACATCCACATTTTCTTTCTTCAGCGCTTCAATCACCATTTGCGCTCCTGTTATTCTCACTAGTTTCCCACCTTTTTGAAAACAGCGCCGGTACTGGCTGACATAACTTGGCGGATATAGCGGGCCAAGTAGCCCTTGTTGATCTTTGGCTCAGGCAGTTCCAATTCTGCCAAGCGCCTGCTCAACTCCTCAGGACTAATATCCAGATCCAGCCTCCTGTTAGGAATGTCAATAACAATCAAATCGCCTTCACGAACTGCGGCGAGAGGACCCCTCTCCATGGCCTCCGGGGAGATATGACCGATGGCTGCTCCTCTCGTTGCCCCTGAAAAACGACCGTCTGTAATCAGGGCCACTTCCCTGTCTAAGCCCATACCGGCTACCGCGGAAGTAGGCGCCAGCATTTCCCGCATGCCGGGGCCCCCCTTTGGCCCTTCATAGCTAATCACAATAACATCGCCGGGAAAGATTTTGCCGCCCAAAATAGCTTCAACCGCTTCCTCTTCGCTGTGAAAGACCCGGGCAGGCCCGGATTTCTGCATCATCTCCGGCGCCACCGCTCCCTGCTTTACCACCGCCCCATCCGGAGCTAAATTGCCTCGCAGCACTGCAATTCCGCCGCTTTTCAAATATGCTCTTTCAAAGGGACGGATTACTTCATCGTCAAGAATTGCGGCTTCCTGCAGCTGTTGCCCCACAGTTTTCCCGCTCACAGTCAGGCAGTCTTCTTTAATCAATCCTCGCTCTGCAAGCCTTTTCAGCACAGCTTGAACACCGCCGGCAGCAGCCAAATCCTCAATATGACTTTCTCCTGCCGGGGAGAGTTTGGCTAGTTGCGGTGTCTTGCCGCTAATAGCATCCACACGATGCAAATCAAGCAGCAGCCCTGCTTCGTTAGCGATGGCCGGCAAATGGATAATTGTATTTGTGGAACAGCCCAGCGCCATATCCATAGCTAAAGCGTTTTCAAATGCTGCCATAGTCATTATCTCAGAAGGAATCAGCCTGTTCTTGACATTCTCCAACACCTGGATGCCTGCTCTTTTAGCCAGCCGGATCCTGTCCGCGGAAACAGCAGACACAGTGCCGTTTCCGGGCAAACCCATACCTAACGCTTCGGTGATGCAATTCATCGAGTTGGCGGTAAACATCCCGGCGCAAGAACCACAACCGGGACAGGCGCATTCTTCTAATTCAGCCAATTCAGCCTCTGACATTCGTCCCGCCCTAACTTTGCCTACCGCCTCAAAAACATTGCTTAGATCAACAGCTCTTCCCTGAAAACGTCCGGCCATCATCGGCCCGCCACTGACGAAAACCGACGGTAAATTCAAGCGAGCCGCCGCCATTAACATCCCCGGAACAATTTTATCACAGTTAGGAATAAACACTAATCCATCCAACGGGTGAGCCATCACCATCACTTCGATTGAATCGGTAATTATTTCCCGGCTTGGCAGGGAATAGTGCATCCCCACATGGTTCATGGACAGCCCATCACAAACAGCAATAGTGAAAAATTCGAGTGGCGTTCCTCCCGCCATCCGCACACCCTCTTTTACCGCAGCGGCAATCTGGTGCAAGTGCTTATGGCCTGGGACAAAATCGTTAGCAGAATTTATGATGCCAATCAGCGGACGATTCATTTCTTCATCAAGCCAGCCCATCGATTTAAACAGGGAACGATGCGGGGCGCGTTCTAATCCTTTAGTCATTTTTTCACTTCCCATGACTTTCCCTCCTTAGTAAATGACAGTCTTTAAGGATAAATGGACTCTCCCTCATTTCCTGTAAGCGCACGGAAGCCGGCAACCAATTGGCGGGTAATTGACCCCGGCGTACCGCTGCCGATTTGACGGCCGTCCACTTCAATAACTGGAATCACCTCGGCTGCTGTTCCTGTCATGAAACATTCATCTGCCACATAAAGTTCATGACGAGTGAAAGGTCTCTCTTCCAACGGAATCCCTGCTTCCAGCGCCAGGTCGATAATAACCTGGCGGGTAATTCCGCAGAGCGCTCCCACATAAGCGGGAGGAGTAATAAGCTTGCCTTTCCTGAAAATAAAAATGTTATCTGCCGTTCCTTCCGCCACATAACCCTGACCGTTCAACATGATTGCTTCCAAAACACCGGCTCGATTCGCCTCAATCTTAACCAAAATATTATTTAAATAGTTCAGCGACTTAATTTGCGGATCAAAAGCATCCGGAACATTGCGCCGTGTTGCCACCGTAATAACTTGCAACCCTTTTTCATAAAGTTCTGCAGGAAAAAGAGTAATGGAACTAACTATAATTACAGTAGTAGCCTTGCTGCATTTGCGGGGGTCAAGCCCTAAATCGCCTGTGCCGCGGGAGACCACAATACGGATATAGGCATCTGTCAGTCTGTTTTTCCTAATGGTTTCCAGTACCGACTCCTTCATTTCCTGATAGCTTTCGGGCACATCGAGTAAAATAGACTTGGCCGACTCATAGAGACGAATCAGATGTTCGTCCAATTTAAACACTTTGCCCCTATAGGCGCGAATCCCCTCAAATACGCCGTCACCGTAGAGAAACCCATGGTCAAATACTGAAATTTTCGCATCTTCTTCCTGCACATACTTACCGTTCAGGTAAATAATTCTGCTCACCCCAACGCCTCCTCCAGTGTCATTTTATGTAAGATACCTAACTATGAAAGCTATAAAAAATCCCTTCACCCCTCTTGAGGTAAGGGGCGAAAGGATTTCTTCCGCGGTACCACCCTTATTCTCCGGTTTCCCGGACTCTAGGCTAAGCTGCTGTAACGGGCAGAACCCGACCGTTCCTATAGGCCAGCTGGCGTTCAGGCGGTGGCTTCGGGATGACTTTCTTCTCGACTGTTTACCGGTTCACAGCGGCCACCGGCTCTCTGAAAAACAAGCCAGGAGTACTCTTCCCTTCATAGCCTTTAAGCTGATTATCTTAAAAATTTGTCTTTAATTATATCTACCCCTCCGCCCCTTTGTCAAGCCAAAAAATTTAGCCTAACTGACAGGGTAAGCCAGAATTTCGGCCTCCGAAAATAGCAGGCTGCAGTCAACACTGGAAAGAAGGGCAAAATCCAACTCCGTTTTTATTGTCTGACCATTTTCTTGCTTCTCCGGCGGGAACCCGTATTTTTCCGCTTCACAGAGCGGGGGCTCGACGCCGCGACGCCTTTTAAAAAATGCCTCCGCCACCTGGGGGAAAATGGCATATGAAATCACATCTTCTTCGCTCTCGGCCAACGCAGCAATTTCCTGGAAGGCAATACCCATTTGTGGAGGCAGCAAGTCTGCGGGACGAGTCTCTATGGGCGTTAGCTCTCCCAGCACTTTTTGCCGGAGCAGCAGGCTAAGCGGTGCAGGCGGACGACCATAAAAGCCGCGCACATAATTCTTCACTTCCGTAGAAATCAATTTATAGCGTTCTCCTAAGAGAACGTTAACAACCGCCTGGCTCCCCACAATCTGGGAAGTGGGGGTTACCAGCGGCGGATAGCCCATATCCGCCCTGACTCGGGGAACCTCTTTAAGAACTTCCGGCAGTAGGTGTTTAGCTTTCTGCTGAGCCAGTTGTGAGGCCAAATTGGAGATCATCCCACCTGGAATTTGATAATTGAGCACATTTGTATCTACACCCAAAGCAATATCAAGCGGAATATAGTAATTTTTACGAACTTCTTTAAAAAACTCTGCAGCCTCCGACAATAAAGCTAAACTCAAGCCTGTATCATACGGCGTCCCCTGCAGGGCCGCTACCAAGCTTTCCGTTGGCGGTTGTGATGTGCCCAGCGCCAGCGGGGAACAGGCAGTATCAATCACATCTAAGCCTGCTTCAATAGCCTTGAGGTATGACATAGATGCCATGCCACTGGTGTAGTGACAATGGAGCTGGATCGGCACGCCCACCTTTTTTAGACTGGTGACCAAATTATAGCAATCATAAGGTGAGATCAGGCCTGCCATATCTTTAACAGCAATTGAATCGGCGCCCAAATCAACCAGTTCCTGGGCTAAGCTGACAAAATAATCCAAGTTATGCACCGGAGAAAGAGTATAGGAGAGTGTAGCCTGAGCATGGGCTCCTGCCTGACGCGTTACAGCCAGAGCTTTACTCATATTGCGCACATCGTTTAAAGCATCAAAGATGCGGATAATATCAATTCCGTTGCTAACAGCCTTTTTAATAAATTCCTCTACCACATCATCGGCATAGTGGCGGTATCCCACTAAGTTTTGACCTCGCAGCAGCATCTGTAGCTTGGTAGTCTTGATAGCGCTCCGCAGTTTACGCAAACGCTCCCAAGGGTCCTCATCTAAAAAACGCATACAACTGTCAAATGTAGCTCCACCCCAAACTTCCATGGAGTGAAAGCCGACTCTATCCAGCAATTCCGCAATCCCCAGCATATGATCTGTCTTCATACGGGTAGCCATCAATGACTGGTGAGCATCGCGAAAAGACGTGTCGGTAATTTTCACACGTTTTTTCTCTCTCATCGGCTCTCCTCCTCTTTAACAGTGGCGGATGATTCACATATATTGCCAATATATCATTTTGACTTTCCACTTTCAATACTCACCAGCTTATCTGCGCGCCCATGCTGCCGCCTGCTCACCGGCAAGCAGGCCGGTTGTGATCGCTTCGCTGAAGACAAGACTGCTAATCGTTTTTTTTCCATGTAATCCAGCTATGATTTCACCAGCGGCATAAAGCCCCTCTACTGCTCCGTCGGCTGCAAGCACTCTCATTTGCCTGTCAACTACCAGTCCGCCCGGTGTCAGCGCCACCGATGCTGCCACCGCTACAAAATAGGGAGCAGTAAGTTCCCCTACTAAGGCAGTCGTCTTTTCTAGCCCCAGGCCAAGTCCGCTGGCTAAAGATTGCACATCCTTAATTTGATTAAAGTTTCGCTCTGACTGCGGCGTTTGTGAGCCATGGATAATAAACAGCCTGCCCCCGGCGTCAATTATCGTTTGGGCCAGATTATCCCCGGGCGCAACTATCTCCCCATTGGCATTAAGAACTACGGCAGCGGAAAACACTTCTTGGTTGACAGGTACTCCTGCCGGCAAAAAAACCGGCAGCAGTGTGACGCTGTCCAGATTTTCCGTCTTTGCGCCTGCAGCCATCGCGAGCAGCAAGCCTGTGCCGTGATGACCACCTTCCAGTCTAGGTGTCACTTCGCTGATGTCAGCCAATTCTGCGAGCAATTTCATGTTAGCTCCGTAGCCGCCGTCTGCCAGGATTATAGCGCGAGCATATATTGTTAGTTGTTCGCCAGCTGCAGACCGCACAACCAAACCTTGCACCCGGCCGTTTTCAATCAGCAATTCTACGGGCTGAAAACTGCCGCTAAACTCAACGGCACTGACTGCCACCTGTGCCAATAATGCCTGATTCACAAATGCGGCTGCTTCTCCACGTTGGGGCAAAAGCAACCCGGGATTGCTTTCCGCGTCAGCAAACACGGTAAAGGGTACACCTGTTTTTTTTTCCAGCCATGACAGGCTTAAGCTGCTGCGCTCGCTGAAACTTAAAATAAGACTGGCATTCCCCGTCTCCTGAGTACGCTCGTAAATAGCGGCGGCCATAATTTCTGCCGGATAATCGAGCTTTGCCTCTTGCTGAGCCGGGGCGCCGGAAACCCAAAAGGCCGGACTAAAAGCAGGAAAACCACCTTTGTCTGACTCATCTTCGTATAGATAAAAAACATCCACTCCTGCTTCTGCCGCAGAAAGGGCTGCGCTTGCGCCGGAAATCCCGCTGCCCAAGACGATCACATCCGCACTTCGCGGCAGCGGCGGGTACTGATAATCACTGCGCTGCAGAGAAAAACTTCCCAGCAAAAATACAATCACCGCTAACAGGATAAAAACCTGCAAGAAAGGTACAGCCCCAGTTTTTCTTCTTCCAGGCATGAACTCACCTGCTTATACTTCGTTTTCCTCGGCCATTACACGGGCAATGCTTACCACTCTGTCATCCTTATCCAAGCGGATTAAGGTTACTCCCTGGGTATGGCGTCCCTGCTGCGAGATTTTAGTTACATCTTGACGAATAACGACGCCGCGAGCTGTAATGATCATCACTTCATCACCGGGCCGTGTTAGTTTTACGCCCATGACCGGCCCATTTTTGTCTAAAACACGGATGGTATAAATTCCCTTGCCGCCCCTGCTCTGGACGCGATACTCTGAGAAAGGGGTACGTTTACCAAAGCCATGTTCTGTTACCACAAGCAGCTCCGCTTCGCGCTCCATTTCCGGCGATACTACTTCAAGAGCCATTACTTTATCATCTTTTTTCAGGCTAATTCCACGTACGCCCCGGGTTGCCCTGCCCATAGCGCGAACATCTTTCTCTGAAAAGCGAATGGCTAAACCGTTATGGGTAACCAGTGCCACTTCGTATTTACCGTCAGTCAGCCTCACATCAATCAACTCGTCGGCCTCTTCCAAGGAGACTGCAATCAACCCCCCTTTACGGGCATTAGAAAACTCCTCCAAAGGCGTTTTTTTCACATAGCCGCCACGCGTGGCCATAAAGAGGTATTGTCCTGCTGAAAAATCTTTAACCGGGATAACCGCGGTGACCAATTCCCCCGGCTCAACCGCCAATAGGTTGATTATAGCTGTTCCTCTTGCCTGACGGCCGGCCTCTGGTATTTCAAACACCTTCCGTCTAAACATCCTCCCCCGGTTAGTAAAGCAACATAAATAATCATGGGTTGATGCCACAAATACATGTTCCACAAAATCATCGCCTTTAGTTGACATGGCTGTAACGCCGCGTCCGCCGCGCCGCTGCACCCGATAGGTCGTTACGGGCAGCCTTTTGATGTACCCATTGTGAGTCAGCGTAACTACCATGTCTTCCTGTGCAATCAGATCCTCCACACAAAAATCATCTTCATGGTCCATAATTTGTGTCCGGCGGGCATCGCCGTATTTAGCACGGATTACTGCCAGTTCGTCTTTAATGATTTGGTAGATCAGCCGTTCATTGAGCAAAATTTCTTTATAATAAGCGATCTTTTTAATTAACTCCAGATATTCGGCTTCCAACTTTTCACGCTCTAGACCGGTGAGCCTTTGCAGACGCATATCGAGAATAGCTTGAGCCTGGAGCTGGCTGAGAGCAAATTTTTCAATCAATGCCGTCCGTGCTTCTTCGGTGGTGCCGGAGGCACGAATTAACTTAATCACCTCATCTAGATGACTAAGGGCAATGCGCAATCCTTCCAAGATGTGGGCGCGTTCCTCGGCCTTGCGCAGATCATACTGGGTTCTTCTCGTTACTACTTCTACTTGGTGCCGCAAATAATAGGTCAACATTTCTCGCAGCTTTAGTACCCGCGGCTTGTTGTCCACCAAGGCCAGCATAATAATCCCAAATGTTTGCTGCAGTTGAGTAAACTTGAACAACTGATTAAGCAACACTTGGGGATTAGTTTCCTTTTTCAGTTCCACTACCATTCGCATGCCGTTCCGGTCCGACTCATCACGCAAGTCTGTAATCCCTTCGAGCTTTTTTTCACGGACAAGCACGGCTATCGTTTCAATTGTTTTCGCTTTGTTTACCTGAAAGGGCAATTCAGTAACCACAATCCGGGATTTCCCGTTCTCCATCCTTTCGATCTGGGTGATGGCGCGGATTTTTACAATGCCCCTTCCTGTTCTGTAGGCGGTGCGAATCCCCTCACGACCCAAAATCAAACCTCCCGTAGGAAAGTCCGGCCCGCTAATCCGCTGGAAAATCTCTTTATCATCACACTCCGGGTTATCAATGATGTGTACCAGGGCATCGACCACTTCCCGCAAGTTATGTGGCGGGATATTGGTAGCCATGCCCACAGCAATACCAGTAGAACCATTTAGGAGCAAATTAGGAAAACGGGAAGGCAAGACGGACGGTTCTTCCAGCGTATCATCAAAGTTGGACCGAAAATCGACCGTTTCCTTTTGAATATCGGAGAGCATTTCCACAGTTATTTTTGCCATTCTAGCCTCAGTATAACGCATAGCTGCAGCCGGGTCGCCGTCCACAGAACCAAAATTGCCATGCCCGTCAACCAACGGATAGCGGCTGGAAAAATCCTGCGCTAAACGCACCATGGCATCATAAACTGCCGTATCGCCATGGGGATGATACTTACCCAAAACTTCACCAACAAGACGGGCCGACTTTTTATGAGGTTTATCCGGCGACATACCCAAATCATGCATTGCATATAAAATGCGCCGGTGTACGGGCTTTAATCCATCGCGCACGTCAGGCAAGGCACGACTGACAATAACACTCATGGCATAATCTAAAAAAGACCCTTTTATTTCTTCATGAATAGGAATTGGGATAATTCTCCCGTGTGTAAAATTCATCTGGCATCACCTCCCGTTTAAATATCCAGGTTACGGACGTGTTGCGCATATTTTTCGATAAACTCACGTCGCGGTTCCACTTTATCTCCCATTAAGACGGTAAACATCTCATCTGCGCGAATGGCGTCTTCCATTGTCACTTTTAGAATGGTACGTTTTTCCGGATCCATAGTGGTCGACCACAACTGTCCCGGGTTCATTTCACCTAAACCCTTATAGCGCTGCAGAGAAGTGCCTTCTCTCCCTATTTCCAAGTAAAGTTTTTCCAACTGTTCATCGTTGTAAAGATAATGCTCTTGCTGCCTTTTCTTTAACAGATAAAGCGGCGGTTGGGCAATATAAACATATCCTGACTGGATCAGCGACTGCATATAACGGTAAAAAAAGGTTAGCAGTAGTGTGCGGATATGGGAACCATCGACATCGGCATCTGTCATGACTATAATTTTGTGATAGCGAGCCTTTGCAAGATCAAAATCGGTAGACACCCCGGTTCCAAGTGCTGTAATGATCGTCCGTATTTCTTCATTAGCCAATATTTTGTCTAACCTGGCTTTTTCCACATTAATAATCTTACCACGCAGCGGTAAAATTGCCTGAAAACGGCGGTCACGCCCTTGTTTAGCTGAGCCGCCGGCAGAATCTCCCTCAACCAGATATATTTCACACATCGCTGGGTCGCGACTGACACAGTCCGCCAATTTTCCGGGCAACGCCGTAATTTCCAAAGCGCTTTTCCGCCGGGCCAGTTCCCTGGCTTTGCGGGCTGCTTCGCGTGCCCTGGCAGCACTGAGGCTTTTCTCTATTACCCGCCTTGCCACCGCCGGATTTTCCCCAAAAAATGTGCCTAACTCCTCATAAATCACGGAATCTACAATGCTCCGCATTTCACTGTTGCCCAACTTTGTCTTTGTCTGACCCTCAAACTGCGGTTCAAGCAACTTTACGCTGATAATGGCTGTCAATCCTTCACGAATATCCTCGCCGCTTAAATTGCTTTCATTTTCCTTGAGAATATTGGCTTTGCGGGCGTACTCATTGACTAGTCTTGTCAATGCTGTTTTAAAGCCCAGCTCATGAGTGCCGCCCTCATGGGTACGTATATTATTAGCGAAAGAAAAAACCATTTCATTGTAACCTTCATGATACTGCAGTGCCACCTCCACCTGGCAGCAGTCTTCTTTTTCCTGTTCTAAGTAAATAACTTTTTTATGGAGAATCTCCTTATTTTTATTAAGGTACTCCACAAAAGATTTTATCCCGCCTTCATACTTAAATGTTTCACTGACATCCTCTTCCTGACGCCTGTCTGTAATCGTAATTCTGATTCCCTTGTTTAAAAATGCTAATTCGCGCAAGCGCTGTGAAAGCAAGTCTGTTTCATAATCTAACGTTTCAAAAATTTCAGCATCTGCTTTAAATGAAACTTTGGTTCCGCTTCCCTTTGTTTTTCCAATTACTTTTAACTCTGTAACCGGCTTGCCTCGTTCAAAGCGCATCCAATAGCTTTGACCGTCACGCCTAACCTCAACCTCTAACCACTCGGACAAGGCATTAACTACTGATACTCCCACTCCATGCAATCCGCCGGAAACTTTATATCCTTCGCCACCAAACTTGCCGCCGGCATGCAAAACAGTCAAGACAACCTCCACAGCCGGCTTTTTCATTTGTTGATGCTCTCCTACCGGGATGCCGCGCCCATCATCATCCACAGTAATAATATTGTCTTTTTCAATAGTTACATAAATATTTTCACAATGACCTGCTAACGCCTCGTCAATACTGTTGTCTACCACTTCAAAGACTAAGTGATGCAGCCCGCGCGGCCCGGTTGAACCTATATACATACTAGGGCGGCGTCTGACAGCCTCCAGTCCTTCAAGGACCTGAATCTGTGATTCATCATAATGATTATTATTTTTTTGATTGCCATTTTTTTCTTCCGACATTTTCCTGCCTCCGTTCGCCATACTGACCCCTACTTATCCAAAACATTAGCCTGAAACCTTTTTCTTAACGTGATTGGGGCAATAGGTGAATAACTGACATACTTACTTGTAACGATAAAAGATTTTACCTCATCATTGCCATGGTCTGCTTTGCTTTTAACAGTCTGTAAAAATTCTTTATTGCATTGTTTATCTTTTATTCGTATATCAAAAATACCTATAATATCTTCTCCTGCCACAACCCTGGAGCTGCCAATATGTAAAAACATCCAACCCCTCCTCGTGAAATTTTAGTTGATTGTAGTTTGCCCAGTACTCTCTGTTTTACAGCAAAGACAAATTTCCTCCCTTTGGGCTGTTACTACCGGCATACCACAGACAGTGCATAAAGGATACCCCTGCTGCCTATACCATTGAATTCTTTTTTGCTGAGAAATAAAAAAACTCTTGATTATCTTTTCCAGATCTTGTGTCAAAGTAACATTTTCAAACGCTTTTTCTATACGCTGCAAATTTTGCCCTTCCAGCTGCTGTTCTCGCCAGTTTTCTTTTTTTTCCGGCTGGTTGGCTTGTATTAAAATCGGTTCTTTTCCGCCAACTTGAAAGTGAATATTTGTAAGAATGTTTGTTCTTACAGCTTTGTTCAAAGAGCCAATAATTTGTTTTTTCTGTAAAGACAAATGCTGAGCCCAAACAGAATCCCGCACCCACACAAAAAGGATACCATTTTCAAACATGGTTGCTTTTGCTTTAGCAGCAATCTGCCAGCCCACCACCTCAGACCAGGCATCAATAAGCATTTGCCCTTTAATCTGTTTAGCATTGGGAAGTTTTTTCAACGTTTTAACAAGCAGTTGCTCTATGGGAATCAATTATAACACCTCGCCGCGGGAAACGGTAAATATTCTGCCGGCATGCCTGAAATTTCCCAGTCTTTCTGCTTCCGTACCGGTAATAAATGTTTGAACCCGTCCTTCTATCGTTTCCACTAAAAATCGCCGGCGACTCTCATCCAACTCAGAAAATACATCGTCAAATAATAAGACCGGATATTCACCAGTTTCTCCTTTCACATACTCCAATTCCGCCAATTTCAAAGCAAGTACTAATGTTCGCTGCTGTCCTTGAGAAGCATACATTTTTGCATTTTTACCGTTAATAAAAAAGAGAATATCATCCCGATGGGGGCCTACCAATGTTTGACCCCAGCGCACTTCTTCTTGTTTTCTTTCTTCTAAGCTTTCCAGAAGTGATTGACGTATCTGTTCAGGATGAGAACCTTCCTGATGAGTCGGTAAAGACGCATAATTTATATCCAAATTTTCACGGCTTCCTGTCAATTTGCGATGTGCCAACCTGGCTAAAAGACTGATCCGGTGAAGAGCCGCCATTCTTTTTGTCAAAATTTTGACGGCCTGCAGAACTAATTGTTCATTCCAACTTTCTATTTCCTGCGAACCAATTATTTTCTCCCGATATTTTTTTAGTAAAAAATTGCGTTGCTTCACAATCTGTTGATAACGCCCCAGTTCATATTCGTATACTGGGGAAACTTTTGCTATCTCTTCATCTAAAAAGCGTCTTCTTCCCTGAGGCTGCCCTTTTACTAAAGTTAAATCTTCAGGAGTAAATAAAACCGGAATTAATTGACCTAAATATTTTCTTCTTTCTACAAGCACACCTTCATTTTTATATATCTTTCTTCTCTTTTCTGACTCATAACAAACTTGCTGCGTCTGTTTTCCAAAACGTTTACTGACTATCCCTGAAACAAGACAACTCTTTTTTCCCCAAAAAACGAATTCACTTTCATGATGTGTCCTAAAAGAAGATCCTGAAGCTAAAAAAGAAATTGCCTCTAGTAAATTTGTTTTACCTTGCCCATTAGCTCCTACAAACAAATTCAGATTTTTATCTAACTCTAATTCAAGCTGAGAATAATTGCGAAAATGAATAAGTTTAAGTCCTTCTATTCTCAAAGGATTCTCCTTACACAGTTCAGATTTTAATCGGCAAAACAAGATAAAGGTAATCATCATGGAGGGAATCCCTGAATATACAAGGCTTATTAGGACCTGTAAGCTCGATCATGCACTTTTCTCCTTCAGAAATTTTCAGCATTTCAAGAATAAAACGAGAATTTAAAGAAATTTCCATATCTTCGCCCTCTAGTTCCGCCGAAACCTTCTCTTGGGTTTTTCCATATTTAGAAGACGTTCTCATTACCAAGCAATCTTTACTGATGAAAAACCGTACTACATTACTGGCAGCTTCTGACAAAAGCGAGGATCTTTCAACAGCCTGCATAAATTTTAAACAATCAAAAGAAACTCTTCCAGTAAACTCCTGAGGAATTACTCTTTCCACATCAGGAAAATTTTCTTCCAGCAAACGGGAAGTAATTCTCTTGTTTCTGCAACTTAATAATATTTGGTTTTGTGACACAAGAACATGAATAGTTTCTTCTTCTTCAGTAAAAATGCGCAGTACTTCTTGCAAATTTTTTGCAGGAACCAGAAATTTGCCGGCGTTAACAGCTTTATTTACCCGACAGTTTGTCGTAGCCAGTCTAAAGGTATCTGAAGCAGACAATGTTAATCTTTCTTCCTGGAGTGAAAACAATAAACCGTTAAAAGCCGGTTTTCGCTCATCATTAGAGACGCAAAACAATGTTTGTCTTAATGCTCTGCGAAAATCAGCCACTTTTACATTAAAACTGAATTCGACTGTTTGCGCAGAAATCTGTGGAGAAGAAGGATATTCTTCCGGATTAAAACCATATAACTGGAATTCAGATTGCCCACTGACAACCTCAGTAAGATAATTTTCTGGATTAATCGTTAATTGCACAGTCTCTCCCGGCAGCTTACGCATTATATCCACTATTTTTGACGGCAGGATCACTTTACCCACTTCCTGCTGCTCTATTGCAAACGTCGAACTTATTCCTAATTCTAAATTGGTGGCAGAAAGAGTCATACTGTTTCCATCGCACGTGAAAAGAATTCCTTCCAGCATTGAGAGATTGCTTTTGCTTGGAACTGCCTTAGCTACAATTTGCAATTGTTCCGCTAAGAGAGAGCGAGGAATAAACAAACGCATGATTATCTTTACCTCCAAGACTTAAGATATTTTAAAAAATAGTAGTAAAAGTAGTAGGGCGTGTGGATACTGTGGATAAAGCAGAAAAAAAGAGGCGCTGTTTAAGTTTTTTCTTGAGGATAAAGCAGTGGATAAAAAAATCTTTTTTCCACGGTTTGCACTGCTTTCTTAAAAGCCAAGTTTATAAAATAATGAACGAGTGTTTTTTTATTAGTTTATCCACAATTTATCAACACTTGTTGATTTTCTCGATGATTTGTTCGATGGATGTTTTTAATTTACGATTATCGCGCAGATCCGTATTGATTTTTTTATGAGCATGCATTACTGTCGTGTGGTCTCGCCCGCCAAACTCCTCACCTATTTTTGGCAGTGAAGAATCTGTTAATTCACGAGAAAGATACATGGCTATTTGACGAGGCAAAGCTACATTTTGCGTTCTTTTTTTTGCTTTTAACTCTTCGATTTTCAATGAAAAATGTTTAGCCGTTTCTTGTTGAATTTTTTCGATAGTAATAAATTTTGGCTTATCAGGTTTAGATAGAATAACTTTAAGAGCTTCCTCTGTTAAAGATAGATCGATTTTTTTATTAGTCAGAGAAGAATAGGCAATAACACGGATAAAAGCGCCTTCTAGTTCTCGAATATTTGTTA
The DNA here is from genome assembly GCA_018333635.1 of Dethiobacter sp. GTDB lineage: Bacteria > Bacillota > Dethiobacteria > Dethiobacterales > Dethiobacteraceae > GPS1B09. The sequence goes on along the minus strand of JAGXTL010000060.1, from coordinate 53,505 downwards.
CAATATTATTGGCGATGTAGAGCATAACGTCATCATCAACGCTTATTTTCTCCGAGAAAGATTTTTTTCTTAAAATAGCAATCCTCGTCTCTAAATCGGGGGATTGAATATCCGTAATTAAGCCCCATTCAAAACGTGAACGAAGACGATCTTCCAACGTAGGAATTTCTTTGGGAGGTCTGTCACTGGAAATAATAATTTGCTTATTGTTTTCATGTAAGGAATTAAAAGTATGGAAAAATTCCTCCTGCGTTTGTTCTTTCCCTGCTAAGAATTGAATATCATCTATGAGTAAAACATCAATATTTCTGTATTTATTCCGGAAATCGACAGTTTTATTGTCTCTGATGGAATTAATAAATTCATTAGTGAATTTTTCTGAGGAAATATAGAGAACTCGATAAGAAGGTGTACTTTCCAGGACATGATGCCCGATGGCATGCATTAGATGCGTTTTACCAAGTCCTACGCCCCCATAAATAAAAAGAGGGTTATATGCTCTAGACGGCGCTTCAGAAACAGCCAAGGAAGCAGCATGAGCAAAACGATTGCTAAGACCGATTACAAAGGTGTCGAACGTATATTTTGGATTAAGCCAAGAAGAAGCATTAAAGATTTTCTTTTCGCTGTTTTGCAGACGGTGTAAAGAGACATCTTGGGAAGATGTATCAAAACTTTCATTTTCGTTGATCCGTGGTGTTGTGAAGTGAACTTGGTAATTTTTATTTGAAACATCTTTTAATGCGTCACCGATCAGACCGGCATAACGGTCTTGTAACCAGTCGCGCGTGAAATCATTAGGAACACTGATTACTAAGGTGTCATCAGTAAGCGAGACAGGACGAGTGGTCTTTAACCAAGTTTCAAAACTGGGCTTGGTCATTTTTTTTTCAATCTTGTTGAGGGTGGCCTGCCAAATTTCCAGCAGTTCCTGTTCCATGGGCGAACCTCCTAAAAACTATGTTAAGACAAGAGTAAGGGGGAATCCCCCCTACAAACGTAATGCAAAAAAACTAGATAATTTAATGGTTAAATTCATTATTATAGGGGAAAAACAAAGTTGTCCACAAAATTTTAAACTTATCCACAAAAATTGTGAATAAAAAGATGAACCGGTTTGGCAAGCGCTTTGAGTTATGATTAACTATAAACTTATACACAAGTTGAACAAACAAGGCTTCTCCTGAAAAAAATTTCACAATAAACTCCGCTATGTAGAAAAATATGAAAGTAAAACCAACACCATCTTAACAAAATCTGCTGCAAGCTGCAATAGCGATTGTGGATAAAGCGACGACAAAGCAAGCAACAGAGCAAGCAACATAAGGCTTTCTCTTGATGAGCAGATATTGACATTAAGTATTGAAAAAGTTATAATCTGTTTGAAATAGGCAACGAAAGCAAAAGGTGAGTTTTTAAGGCAGGAGGTGTAGGGAATTGAAACGGACATATCAACCAAAAGTAAGAAAAAGAAAACGGATTCACGGTTTTCTTAGTCGCATGTCCACAGCGGCAGGGCGGTTAGTGATAAAAAGAAGAAGGGCAAAAGGACGCAAGAAGTTGTCTGCATAGCTTTCAGAAAAGTTTGAAAGCGAGATTGAGTAGATGAAAAAAGGACGATTAACGAAAAATTGTGAATACCGGCAAGTTTTTGCATGCGGCGCGTCTGTAGCAACCCGGTGGCTTGTGTTGTATAGAGCTGAGAATGGTCAGATTGAAAATCGGGCCGGGTTTGTCGTCAGCAAAAAGAACGGCAATGCCGTGATACGCAATCGTATTAAAAGACTTTTAAAAGAAGCATACCGTTATTATGCAAGTGAGCTGACCAAGGGCTATGATTTGGTCTTTATCGCCAGAGCACCGGCAGCAACATTTGATTTTACGCAGGCCGCCACCGAGATGGAACGTGTATTAAAAAGGGGCGGCCTTTTTAAAGTTATTTCAGGAAAAACCCAGGCTGAGAATAAAAGGTGATGATATAGTGAAATACTGTCTGATCTTTTTTGTTTGCCTTTATAGGAAGTTTATTTCTCCGTTAAAAAGAACGAGTTGCCGTTTTTATCCGACCTGTTCCCAATATGCGCTGGAGGCCTTGGAGCGATATGGAGCTATTAGCGGAACGTGGAGGGGACTCAAAAGAATATGTCGTTGCCATCCGTTCCATCCCGGCGGTTACGACCCGGTAGAATGAATTGACTTAGAGGGGGATATTTGATGATAACCGCCATAGGAGATATTTTAAATCAGATCTTGTTAACTTTTGATCGTTTTACTGGAAATTATGCGTTAGCAATTGTGCTTCTGACACTTTTAGTAAGGCTCGTTACGTGGCCACTGACGAACAAGCAGTTGGCTTCCGCAAAAGCAGTGCAAGAACTACAACCGGAAATCAAAAAATTGCAGGAGAAATATAAAAACGATAAGGAAAAACTGAATGCAGAAACTATGGAGTTATGGAAGAAGCATAAGGTTAATCCTGCAGCGGGCTGTCTGCCCCTTTTGATACAGATGCCTATTCTTTGGGCCATGTTTAATGTTTTGAGAGAACCTCCGCTGGAAGTGCAGAATTTTATCTTGTTAGGTATTGATATGCGACTTTCCGTTAACGACTTGCAGGCTGCGGGGCTGGCTTTCTCATTAGCAGCGCTGGGCTATTATTTTCTTGTTGCTCTCTCAGGAATAACTACATTTATTCAGCAGAAAATGATGATGACCGACAAGTCCCAACAAGCTTTGCTGATTTTTATGCCGATAATGCTCTTGTATTTTAGTCTTCAGTTTCCCGCCGGACTTGTTCTTTACTGGGTAGTTAATAACGTGCTATCCATTGTCCATCATCTTCTGATTAACAGACAGCCAGCGAAGGGAGCGGTGACTGAAAAATGAGAATGATGGAAGCTGCGGGGAAGACGGTTGAAGAAGCAACCCAAAAAGCATTAGCAGCATTAAATCTTCCGCGGGAGGATGTATCAGTAGAGGTTATAGCCGAGGCAAGCAGCGGCCTTTTTGGCCTTTTTGGCTCTAAATATGCTAAAGTGCGTGTTTCTGAAATAGTAACACCGGATAAACATATGAGTGATTTTTTGGCAGGAATTATGCAGCATATGAATATTAGCGGCGATGTGGACACGAAAAGGGAAGAAGATATTTTAAAAATAAATGTTAGTGGCAGTAAAATGGGGATACTAATTGGTAAACGCGGACAGACGCTTAATGCGTTGCAATATCTCCTCAATGTGGCGTATCATCGCCGTTTCCCCGGGGATGATTGCCGTATAGTGCTCGATGTGGAAGATTATCGGTTAAAGCGTGAGGAAACACTGCGAACGCTGGCTTTGAATCTGGCCAAAAAGGCGGCGCGTTACTGCCAGGAAGTGGTGCTCGAGCCTATGACGGCACAAGAAAGGCGGATTATCCATACCGCATTGCAGGATAACGCAGCCGTTTCCACCTTTAGCCAGGGAGAAGAACCTTTCCGTAAAGTAGTGATAGCGCCTAAAAAATAAGAAAAAGAAGCATGAAAGTTTCCTATGCTCTAAAAAACATAAAAACCGCGGCCTGAGGCAGCGGTTTTTTTAAGAGGTGGTTTTGTGTCAGAAGAGACCATAGCTGCTGTTGCCACACCTCCCGGAGAAGGCGGTATCGGCATCGTCCGGATCAGCGGCTCTGCAGCTTACGCCATTGGGCTGTCTCTCTTTCGCTTCAGCCGGCAAGTGCTTAAACCAAAATCACACCGGCTCTATTATGGCCATGTAGTTAATCCCGCAGACGGGCGCGCAGTTGATGAGGCGCTTGTTGCTTTTATGCAGGCACCGCATACCTATACCCGGGAAGATGTGGTGGAAATTAACTGCCACGGTGGAATCATGCCGCTGGCTAAGATATTGGAATTGGTTTTAGCAGCAGGAGCACGGCTGGCGCAGCCGGGCGAGTTTACCCAGCGGGCTTTTCTCAATGGCCGGATTGATTTGGCGCAAGCAGAGGCCGTTATCCAGATTATTCGAGCCAAAACAGAGCAGGCTATGGAGCTGAGCTTGGCACAGCTGCAGGGCCGCCTTTCAAAACAAGTGAGGGCAGTCCGTCAGTCGCTTTTGAGGTTGCTCTCCCACCTGGAGGCAGCTATTGATTTTCCGGAACATCATGATGTGGAGGATTTGGCGCTGCAGGAATTGCGCAGCGGCATAACAGCAGCTCTGGCAGAAACGGAAACATTATTACAGACGGCTGATCAGGGGCGGATTATGCGGGAAGGAGTGCGCACCGCGATAATCGGTAGGCCAAATGTAGGCAAAAGCTCACTTTTAAATGCCTTGTTAGGTGAACAACGTGCTATTGTAACTGCCGTGCCTGGTACTACCCGTGATGTTTTGGAGGAAAGCATCAATTTGGGCGGCGTGGCATTAACTATAGTAGATACCGCAGGCATTAGAGAAACAGCGGATGAGGCAGAAAAAATTGGTGTGGAGCGGGCAAAAAAGGCATTGAGGAATGCGGATTTGATTTTGTATGTGCTTGATTTGTCTGCGGAAGTCGATATGGAAGATAGGGAAATTTTAGCATCAATACAGGAGAAGCCTTGTATTCTTGTCGGAAATAAAACAGACTTAGTAGCCGATGTCCAAGAGTTGGCAGGCAAATTTGCCGGTGAGCTGCCGCCGTTTCCTTTTGTGGGGATGTCGCTCTTGGAGGGACAGGGGTTGGAGTTGCTGGAGCAGACGATTATTTCTTTGATTTTTCAGGGGTCTGTGTATGTTCCGCAGTCTGCCATGGTGACAACTGCGCGGCATAAGGATGCGCTTAAGCGAACCAGCCAAGCCCTGGAGGAACTGTTGGCAGCTTTGGCGGCAGGATACGCGCCCGATTTGCTCGCCATCGACTTGCACACCGCAGTGGAAGCGCTGGGGGAAATTACCGGAGAGTCGGTAGCTGCCGATTTAACAGAAGAAATATTTCGCAATTTCTGTGTCGGGAAGTAATTTGGGCTGGAGTGAATGATGATGATTTATTTGGCTGGAGAGTATGACGTTATTGTTATTGGAGCAGGCCATGCCGGCTGTGAAGCAGCTTTAGCTGCTGCCCGAATGGGCTGCAATACATTGCTTTTGACCATCAACCTGGATGCGGTAGCTCTTATGCCATGCAACCCAGCTATCGGCGGGCCTGCCAAGGGGCACTTGGTTCGAGAAATAGACGCTTTAGGCGGGCAAATGGGCAGAACAATTGATCAAACAAAAATTCAGATTCGCATGCTAAATACTGCTAAAGGACCGGCAGTCTATGCGTTACGGGCACAAGCCGACAAGTGGCTCTATCAGCAAACTATGCGTCAGGTGCTGGAAGAAACAGCTAATTTGCACTTGCAGCAAGCAATGGTGGAGAGCTTACAAGTCAAAGGGGGCCGGGTTTGCGGCGTGATTACACAAAACGGCGCTTCTTACCAGGCTGGGGCAGTAGTATTGACGGCAGGAACTTATCTGCGCGGCAGCATAATTTTGGGGAATGTGCAGTATTCCGGAGGGCCAAACGGGCAGCAGGCGAGCAAGGGATTATCTGCCAATCTGCAGCAGTTGGGCCTGGAATTGCTGCGTTTTAAAACGGGGACTCCGCCGCGTGTTCACAGAGATACTATTGATTTTTCCCGGACAAGCATTCAGCCTGGCGATGAGGACGCGCTTTATTTTTCTTTTGCGGAAAAGGCGGCAAAAACCGAACAGCTCCCTTGTTGGCTGACTCATACTACGGCGGAGACACACGCTATAATCAAGGAAAATCTCCACCGCTCTCCGCTCTATGGCGGTGAAATCAAAGGTGTTGGTCCACGGTATTGCCCTTCAATTGAGGATAAGGTGGTTCGTTTTGGTCAGCGGTCATCACATCAAGTTTTTCTGGAGCCTGAAGGACGGAATACCGCCGAATATTATGTCCAGGGCCTGTCCACTAGTCTTCCCGAAGATGTGCAGTTAAAGATACTGCGTACAATCCCGGGACTGGAACGGGTGATGATGATGAGACCGGGTTATGCAATTGAATATGATTGCCTCAATCCCTTGCAGCTAAGCCTTACCCTTGAAGCAAAAGAAGTAGGCGGACTCTTTAGCGCTGGGCAGATTAACGGTTCTTCCGGCTATGAGGAAGCGGCTGCGCAGGGAATTTTGGCCGGCATCAATGCCGCTTTACTTGTTGCGGGCAAGGAACCATTGACCATAGATCGCTCGGAGGCATACATCGGCGTACTGATAGATGACCTGGTGACAAAGGGAACACTGGAACCATATCGGATCATGACTTCAAGAGCTGAATATCGCTTACTTTTGCGTCAGGATAATGCCGATTTGAGACTTACCCCTCTGGGTTACAGAGTTGGCCTGATTTCGCAGGAGCGCTACCTTCGCTTTGAGCAAAAATATCAAGCTGTAGAGCGGGAAAAGGAACGGTTAGCAAAAGTTAATATCACTGCTAATCACCAGACAAATACTATGTTAGCTTCCTTGGGCAGCAGTCCATTGAGCGGGTCTGTATGGGCCAGTCAGCTCTTGAGGCGGCCTGAAATAACTTACGAAAAGCTGCTGTTCTTGTTGCAGGAAACCAGCCAATTATCCCGGGAAGTAGCGGAGCAAGTCGAAACCCAGCTGAAATATGAAGGTTATATAGTGAAACAGCAGCAACAGATCGACAGATACAGGAAGATGGAAAACAAACTATTACCTGACGACGGGTCCTATTGCAAGCTGGAGGCCCTCTCACGTGAAGCTGCAGAAAAACTGGCGAAAATAAGACCGCGCTCCTTAGGTCAAGCCAGCCGTATCTCTGGCGTGTCGCCGGCGGATATTGCTGTATTGCATGTTTGGCTTGAACAGCGGCGGCGCAAAGGAGAGCTGAGCCATGGGGAATAAACTGGCGGAATATCTTCTTGCTAGAGGCATTGAGTTGCCTGCTGCGGCAGCCCCTCTCTTTGAGCGCTATTATGAACTTTTGATTAGCGCCAATGAAAAGATCAATTTGACAAACATAACTGAGCGGCAGGAAGTTTTTATTAAGCATTTTCTTGATTCTTTGGAGCTGCTTACTTGGCGCAGAAAGTTGAGCGGATCTCTCCTTGATGTGGGCAGCGGCGCAGGATTGCCAGGCTTGCCGTTGAAGGCTGTCTGTCCGGAACTCTCTTTGACGCTGCTGGATTCATCGCGTAAGCGGGTGAATTTTTTACAGGAAGCAGCCCGAGAGCTGGGGCTTGGGCAGGTGACGGCTTTACACGGGCGGGCCGAGGATTTCGGCCGTAATCAAACTTATCGTGAGCAATTTCCGTTAGTTGTTTCCCGGGCTGTTGCCAGGCTAAACGTTTTATGTGAACTTTGCTTGCCCTTTGTGGAGCCGGGCGGATATTTTGTCGCCTACAAGGGTCCGGATGGGGTTGCAGAGTTGGCTGAGGCTCAAACAGCCCTAATGAAGCTGGGTGGTCGGGATGAAGTTGTTTGGCCCTACACTCTCCCCCTGAACATGGGTCAGCGACTGCTGATCCTAATCAAAAAAGAGAGGACGACACCGGCAAAATATCCGCGCAAAGCAGGGATTCCAGAGAAGAGACCTCTTTGACGATCACCCCGGCGCTTTGCGCCACCCCTCCTCAGGAGGGGAATTAACCCTCTGCTTTGTGCTTTCAAACCGCACATCCCAATTCCCCTCCCTTGGAGGGGTGCCCGATAGGGCGGGGTGGTCGCATGATACACATAAGGTTCACAGATAAAAAATCTTAAAAAGACGGAACCCTTTGCAATAAAACCACCCCGGCGCATTGCGCCACCCCTCCTCAGGAGGGGAATTCCCCTCTGCTTTGCTTTCAAACTGTGCATCCCAATTCCCCTCCCTTGGAGGGGTGCCCGATAGGGCGGGGTGGTTGCCTCCCCCTGGAGGAGCCCCGCCCCTGGCCCTGCTTCTCAGATGAGACCGTCCTAGTGGACGTCTTTTTTTATGGGCCGGAAAATTTTTGGCAGGATATTCCATTTCAATGTCGAAAAATTCAGAAGGTGACTACAATATTTATGGAGGGGAAAACATGAGAGACGACTTAAAAACACTGATTGATATTGAAAGCAAAGAAGGTGAACAGGGAGAAATCCGTCACGTTTTCATAGAAAATATTCGACCAAATCCTTATCAGCCGAGAAAGCAGATTGATTTGGAAAAAGTTCAGGAATTGGCTCAGTCAGTGAGAACATACGGTCTCTTGCAGCCTGTGATTGTGAGAGAAAGCCACCAGCACGATTACGAACTAGTGGCAGGTCATCGGCGACTAATGGCCTGCCAGATTTTAGGCTGGAGTGAAATACCGGCCATTGTTAAGCGATTATCAAACAGCGGCATGGCTACGGTTGCTCTGATTGAAAATTTGCAGCGGGAAAACCTTACTTTTCTGGAGGAGGCGTTGGCCTACGATAAAATTTTGCAGGAGTTCAAGCCAAAAGTTACGCAGGAAGTGTTGGCGCAACGCTTGGGCAAATCACAGTCTACCATCGCCAATAAATTGAGGTTACTGAAACTGCCGGAACTGGTTAAGGAAAAGCTGGTTGCCGACGAAGTGACAGAACGTCATGCCAGGGCATTGCTTAAGCTGCCTGATGAGCATGCCCAGCTACGGGTGCTTCAAGAAGTAATAAATTTGCAGTATACGGTCCAACAGACGGAGAAACGGGTAGCCGATTATCTGCTTAAACTAAACCCCCCTCCCAGCAAGGAGCGACGCAAGGTGATTATCCAGGATGTTCGCATCTTTCTCAATACAGTTCGGCAGGCTGCGTCCATCTTAGAAGCGGGAGGGGTAGCGATAAAGATTATGGAGCAGGATTTGGGTGAGAACATTGAAATAACTATTAGCATGTCCAAACAGAAGAAAAGAAGCGAAAAATTTCTTGCTGCCCCTGCTAAGGCAGTGATTAATTAAGCAGCTATTTCCCAGGCAATAACAACGCTCTTTTTCGACAACGTTTGCCGTCTGCTAACAAAAAAATCTCTTTGTGGCAGGAGACGGCAGCAAATGCGCGAATACCTAAGTGTATTGCACAGAAACGGGGTGGAAGGATGGCTCGTGTTATTGCGGTGGCAAATCAAAAAGGAGGCGTTGGCAAGACGACCACCTCCGTCAACCTAAGCGCTTGCTTGGCTGCGGTGGGTAAAGCGGTTCTTCTTTTAGATATCGACCCGCAAGGAAATGCGACTAGTGGCATCGGACTGGAGAAAAAGAATATCAAGATGTGCATTTATGATGCGCTGATTAATGACATTCCTCTTAAAAAAGTTGTCTTGAAGCCGCCTCTGGACAGGGTGGAGGTAGTGCCTGCTACCATTCAACTGGCGGGAGCTGAAATTGAGCTGGTTCCTACTATGTCCCGGGAGGTGCGGTTGCGCCGCGTATTAGAGGAGATTAGGGAGAATTATGAGTATGTGATCATCGATTGCCCGCCTTCACTTGGGCTGTTAACTATTAACGCGCTCACAGCGGCAGACACCGTTTTAGTGCCGATTCAGTGTGAGTACTATGCCTTAGAGGGTCTTAGCCAGTTGACGAACACAGTTAAGCTAGTGCAAAGACATTTAAACAGCCGCTTAGACTACGAAGGCGTTTTGCTTACTATGTATGACGCGCGCACTAATTTGGCAGCTCAGGTGGCGGAGGAGGTACATAAATATTTTGGCAGCAAAGTGTTTAAGGCGGTGATTCCGCGCAATGTTCGACTCAGTGAGGCTCCAAGCCATGGTCAACCAATAATCATCTATGATGAGCGGTCCAAAGGAGCGGAAATGTATATCCAGTTGGCAAAGGAAGTGATCGCGAATGATCAGGAAACGGCTGGGTAAAGGATTGCAGGCGCTAATTCCAGAAATTGAGGACGCGCCTATGGCAGAAGCGCTGGAACTCCCAATAACCCAAATCCAACTTAACCCGTACCAACCACGCAAGACATTTAATGAGGAAAAATTGGCGGAGCTGGCCAGATCGGTAGGGCAGCACGGAATTTTACAACCGCTAATAGTCCGCCCCGCGGGGCAGAGTTTTGAGTTGGTCGCCGGCGAAAGACGATTGCGAGCAGCCGGCATTGCAGGGTTGGAACAGGTGCCGGTCGTGGTAAAATTGCTCTCAGATCGCGAAATGATGGAAATGGCCTTGATTGAAAACCTGCAGCGGGAAGATTTAAACCCGTTGGAAGAGGCTGAGGCATACAAGAGACTGCAGGATGAGTATGGTTACACCCAAGAGCAATTGGCAGAGCGGATAGGGAAAAGTCGTTCAGCAGTGGCAAACACCTTGCGCTTGCTTGCTCTGCACCCCGACGTTCGGGGCGAGCTGGCGAGTGGTCGCCTTAGCGAGGGACATGCCCGGGCGATTCTTGCTCTCTCTCTGGAGAAACAGGCTGATGCAGCCAGAAGGGCGATTGAACTGGGGTTGTCCGTGCGGGAGACTGAGCGGCTGACGAACCAGCTGCCGAAAGCCAGAAGTGAGCGCGAAAAAAAGCCGGATAAAGACGTCTATCTTGCCGACCTGGAAGATCGGTTGCGTCAAGCATGTGGCACAGCAGTGCATGTGAGAATGATGGGCAAGGCTGGAGGCAAGCTGGAGATTCAGTTCCATGATTTAGGCGAGCTGGAAAGACTGTGCGAGCTGTTGTTTTGACATTGTTTCACGTGAAACATTTAAGCAGCATTGTTTCACGTGAAACAATATTTTACTAATGAGGTGCAGCAATGGATGTATCATGGAGTTACGCGCTCCTGGGCACGGCGGTAAACGGAGCCGCCATTCTGACCGGGGGCGTGCTTGGTGTCTTGCTTGGCAACCGTATTCCTGAGCGCGTAAAGCAGCGCGTGCTCCAGGGGATAGCCTTGGCAGTATTGTTAATTGGGATCAAAATGGCGCTTGAGACGCAAAACATGTTGGTGGTAGTGTTTAGCATTGTAATTGGCGGGATTGCGGGCGAGTTGCTGGGAATTGATGCCTGGCTGAAAAAAATAGGGGATTGGCTGGAGTTGCAGGTATCAAAGAGCGGGTCGGGTATGGCTAAGGCCTTTGTTTTTGCCACACTCCTTTATGGCGTTGGCTCCATGGCAGTAATGGGTGCCTTAGAAAGCGGTTTGTTAGGCCGGCACCAGATTCTTTATGTTAAAGCTGTTTTGGACGGTACCACCAGTGTGGCATTGGCCGCATCCATGGGGATAGGAGTCAGTCTTTCCGCAGTGCCGATAGTCCTTTATCAGGGGTCAATCGCCTTGGCTGCAGGTTCGCTGCAACCTTTCCTGGGAGCCAATGTGGTTCGTGAGTTGTCCGGGGTTGGCGGGTTGCTGATTCTGGCGGTCGGGTTAAATATGCTGGAATTACAGGAAATTAAGGTAGCCAATTTTTTGCCTGCTTTTTTAGTGGTACTGGTCTGGGTAGGGGTCCTGCCCACACTATTTTAAATAATGCGGTTATGGGGGTGCGGTGATGGAGGAGTCTTACCAGTTATATTTTTTTATTGCGATCGCGGCCTTGTTGGTCATCTGTTTAGTTCTCTATTGCAAGCTGTCTTATCTTGCAAAGCGATATAAAGCTTTTATGCTGGGTGCTAACGGGCTTAGTTTGGAGACTAGTCTTGAGAGCTTGCACACCGAGATCAAGGCTATGGACGGAGAAATAGTGGCAAACCGGGGACGAATCCAAGAATTGGCCAAGGTGTTGGACACTGCCACAAGAGGCGTTGGTGTGGTGCGCTTTAATGCCTTTCAGGAAACCGGCAGCGATTTAAGCTTTGCCGTAGCGTTTTTAGATGCTGAGAAAAATGGCGTGGTAATCAGCAGTATTTACGGCCGCGAGGAGTCGCGGACATACGCAAAACCTTTAGAGGGTGGGCAGTCTGCCTATCACTTAGGGAGCGAAGAACAGGAAGCTATTCGTAAAGCAAGCGAAGCGCTTCAGCCTTTGTTTCCAGATACAGGGAGAAAAGAAAAGAGATGAATAGCGCCGGCTTTACAGAGTGTGGCAGCAGCATGACGCCGACGAAAGAACCCCTTTATTTCATCGTAAATCCGGCTGCTAACAACGGAAGAGCGCAAGAAACATGGACAGCATTGGCATCGTGGCTTAGTTCTGAGAAGATTCCGTACCGAGTTGCGTTCAGTCAAGATGGCGATGATATTGAGCGGCTTTCACGCCTGGCAGCGGCAGAAGCTGGTGCCGTTGTGGCGGGAGTTGGCGGAGACGGGACGCTTTCTCGGATTGCAGATGCGCTGGTAGGTACCGAAGCCGTTCTTGGTGTTATTCCTGCCGGCACGGGAAATGACTTTGCTCGCAGCTTCAGAATTCCTGTAAGCCCCTCGGAGGCTTGCGCGGTTCTGCTTCAAGGGTTGACTGTGCCGTTAGACGTGGGACGTATGAACGGACGGATGTTTCTTAATGTGGTGGGTGCGGGACTGGATGCGGCAGTAGTCGTGGATGCTAACCGTTTATTTAAAAAATTTGCCGGCTCCCTGGGTTATTTTCTTTCCTTGCTCAAGCAACTTATTTTTTTTCAGCCGATGGAGATGGAGATTCGACTTGACAGCAATGTTTTTAGGACAAAAGCCTGGTTTGTGACGGTGGCCAATGCCCGTTATTATGGCAGTGGCATGAAAGTGGCGCCTATGGCAGATCCTCAGGATGGGCTGGCTGATGTTATTGTCGTGGAAAATCTTCATCGGCTCCGATTTTTAAGCTTGTTTCCCTTGGTTTACAGCGGCAGGCATGTAGGGCACTCGGCAGTAAAACTGTTTCGGAGCGCTCAGATAACCGTAGTCAGCAAAAAGCCGCTCTTTGTTCACGCAGACGGCGATTTGTATGGCACAACACCGTTAACTATTGTGATGGAAAGGCATGCCGTTAGATTGAAAGTGCCTCGGGACAAAGGGACAGGTGATTTGTCCCATTTTAATGGGTTGGGATAATGTTTAGTTAGGATTGTCAGTTGTTTACATTATCCCCCAGTTCTGCATTTTCATTTTTCCATGTTAACTTTTTCTTCGGATGCTTTTCGATTCATTTCCTCGATTGCTTAGTTGAAGTGGCTAATGGCAATAACAAAAAAATACTCTGCGAACTCTATGTTTGCAGGGTATTGCGCTATTTTGGCTTTGATGACTGCTGCAAAACATGGGACAAATCACCTGTCCCCTTGTCCCAATGACTGCTGCAAAACATGGGACAAATCACCTGTCCCCTTGTCCCAAATTTCTTCATAACATCTCCATATTTCCTACATCAATTCTGCAAATCTTTGGCGTAAGATAAGGTTGTACTTAAAACGCAGAATGGAGGTGAGAAAAATGAAAAGAAGCATGTTAATTGCTTTAATGGTAGCTTTGGTTCTGGCTCTGGCAGTGCCGTCTGCATTAGCTCTTAACGACAACCAGAAGGTTGAGTTGGAAAAGCTGTACGAACAGCAACATCAACTACGACTGCAGATTCTGGAGACGCAAGTAGAAGTCGGTTTAGTAGAGACCGAAGATGCAAACCTTTTTAAAGAGCGGATGCAGGAGCGCTGGGAAGCACAAAAACAGCGTATGACTGAGGGTGATTACAGCTTCGGCTTCGGTCGTGGTGGTGGCAAAGGCCGCGGGTTTGGCGGTCGTGGCTGTGGAAACTGCCCGGTAGCTGAAGAAGCACCCGCACTATAAGAAGAACAAAGAAAGCCGAACCCATGTGGTCCGGCTTTCTTTTTAAATATCATTACATTACAATAGCAATAAGGGTAAATCGCGGAGGTGTTTTGATGGAAAAGATACTAGTAGTGGACGATGAGGAGAAAATCACGCGTGTCATTCGTGCTTACCTGGAAAAAGAGGGTTTTGCCGTCACCGAGGCACATGACGGGAAAACGGCACTGGAGCTTGCCCAAGTCGGCGGTTATGACTTAATGATTTTAGATTTAATGCTACCCGAACTCTCTGGTGAAGATGTTTGTAGACGTCTGCGACGCCATGAGAATACCATTCCTGTTATTATGCTTACTGCCAAAGGGGCGGAAGAGGAAAAGATATTAGGGTTGGGACTTGGCGCTGACGACTATGTTGTGAAGCCTTTTAGCCCCGGTGAATTAGTTGCCCGCGTGCAAGCTGTATTGCGTCGCTTCCGGACAAAGCCTGGTTTGCTGGCCGATGTGCTCGACTTCGCTGACGGTGAGTTGATCGTCGATACACTGCGTCATGAAGTTAGCTTCCAAAATAAAAAGCTAGATCTTACAGCCACTGAATATAAATTGCTCACTGCCATGGCAAGAAAACCAGGACGAGTCTTTACACGGGGTGAACTCTTGGAGATTGCCCAAGGAGCGTTGGCCACCGGTTTTGACCGCACCATTGACAGCCATATCAAAAACTTACGGCAAAAGTTAGAACCTAGCCCGGAAGAGCCGCGTTTTGTGCGGACGGTCTATGGCATCGGCTACAAATTCGCAGGTGAATGACCATGAAAAATAGCCTCTCCAAGAAAATTACTATGGCCATGGTAACGTTGGCTGTGAGCGGAATTCTGCTAACCGTAATCATTACAAACCTCTTTTTATCCTGGAATTTTAACCGCTATTTACGAAGTGTGCAGGAGGAGCAAAACCGTCGTATCGTTGAAACATTGGCAGAACTCTATGCAGAAGCTACTTCGTGGACGGAAGTTCGCCGATCCACCATACATGTAGGCTCTACAACCAGCACACAAATTCGTGTCTTCGACAACGGGGAGAGAATCATCGCCGATTCTCTCCCCGGCATGATGCAAGGGAAGCAAGGACGCCGCTGGCAGAGGGCACAGATAGTCCGCGGCCAAGCGTATACCTATCCGCTCCATGTTAATGAACAGCGGATTGGTGCTGTGGAAATCACACATTTAGGCCAGCAAGGCCTCTGGACTGGAGAAGCGCAGGTGTTTCGTCGTACTGTCATGGAAAGCGCGCTCTTTACCGGCCTTACCTTTATACTTGCTGCAGGATTGGTGGGAAGTCTTCTTTCCCGACGCCTTACCTCCCGTTTCATCGGGCTAACTAGTGCCGCTGAAAAATGGGGGCATGGCCACTTTAATGCCCGGGTAGATGTGGATGGCGACGATGAACTGACCGTCTTGGGTGAAACCATGAACCGCATGGCTCACCGCCTTGAGGAACAAAGTAATCTGCGTAAAAAACTAACTGGTGACATCTCCCATGAATTGCGCACTCCACTAACCACTATTCAAAGCTACCTGGAAGCATTTTTAGACGACGTCATGGTACCCGATGAACAAAGCGTTAAGACCATTCTTGAAGAGTCCCGCCGCTTAGGCCGCCTAGTTAGCGACCTACAGGAACTGACCACCGTCGAATGCCGGACTAAATCAGCGGAATTATCCGTTTTAGAGCTCAATGATTTCACGCTGAAAGAAACAGAACGTATCAAGCCTATGTTAGCGCAAAAAGGCATTGAATTCCAAGTACAAATAAAAAATACCCCGGTCTGCATCACGGCAGATGAAGCGCTGCTTGGCAGAGTCTTGGGCAATCTGTTGGTGAATGCTTATAAGTATACGCCTGCGGGCGGGAAAGTCACTGTTTCTGTTTTCGAACAAGGCACCGGTGCTGGTGTAGCGGTAGTTGATAACGGATGCGGCATAGCCAAAGAACATCTACCCCACATTTTTGAGCGCTTCTATCGTGTCGATCCTTCCCGCACTCGCGTCACTGGTGATACCGGCATCGGCCTTGCCATCGTAAAAGAACTGGCAGAAGCCATGGGCGGCTCCGTCGATGTGGCAAGCGAACTCTATCAAGGCAGTACTTTTCGTGTTATTCTACAAAAAGCACCGGAGTAGGTAGACAGGGTAATTGCCAGCGCAGAAGCGCGCGTTCAATAATCTGACGGACGTAAATACCTTGGTTCAGCGTATTATGTCAGGACGGATTTCTTCATTGATTCTATATGTTCATTGTCTTCGAAGCTGAAGTAGAGGGCACGGGCTATGGTTTCGGCTAAGTGCATTACCAGGCTTAGGCGGGTGTTTTGCAGGACGAAATATTCCAGAAAACCGCATACGTTTACAATACCGCTAATATAAATATTGCCAACGCTGGGCAAGTCCTTATTGACCCCTGCGCCGGGGCGCAGTGAACCTGCCCCGACATCGATAGATCCCACGCTTTCTAGGCGACCAAGGCAGGCGTCTATGGCAATAATAAAGGGACTGGCATAGATTTTTTTAATTTTGTTTATAGTTTCCAGTAAGTTTACGGCATGGACCGGTTCTTCAAGTGTGCCATAGACAAAAACCATTTTCGGCTGCAGACGGCTGAGTTTTGTGCCAATCAGCGGTCCCAAAGCATCGCCGGTAGAACGATCAGTGCCGATGCATAGTACCACAAGCTGGTCCACCTCTTGCCGAAAGTTTTCCCGCATCAGACGTTGCAAGGTTCTTTTGACTTTTTGAACGGCAAATGGATCTGAGCCTGCCACGCGAGACGGTTTTTTCTCCTCGCTTGAAAAGAGCTTTCTGAAGCTGGACATATTGAACCTCCGCTAAGAATAATTATGCCATAGTATACTAACTTTATCTTCGCATTATGTGTTGCAGAGGAAAGATAGCGGGGGACTATGTTGTTTCCCGGGAGGCGGCATCAAAATCGGCAGGAGGCGTTTTCATGTCCTGGGTTGATCTTGCCGCGCTGACAGTGATGCTCTGGCATTCTGCTAATGGGTATCTGCTTGGGGGCAGACAGATGGTTCTCAGGTTTTGCGGCCTGGTTGCAGCGCTGTTGGTGGCGCTCTATTTACAAAAACCATTTTCCCTGTATTTAAGCCTAGAGTGGCAGGCTGAGAGATTTTTTGGCAGATTAATTTCCCGTTCTCTGGCGGAGCTTTTACATGTGGGTGCAACAGGTTCTTTTGACTTTCAGTTGCCGCCCTTGGCCGGCGCTGTGATGCAGCGTCTGGCGGAAGAGCCAGAGACAATAGCAGCCTTCAGCCAGGTAGCCGCTTCTCAGGCGGTGGGGGAAATGATGATACGATTTTTAGCTGTAATAGTATTTTTTTATTTTTTGGCAGTCGCCTTCACTTTGATTTTAAGAGTTGGGCGCCAAAAGCTTAAATGCAACAACATCACGGAGTCGCAACGTTTTTCCGGACTGATAATCGGTTCACTCTGCGGGTTGCTGCTTTCTTTGCTCTGCTGTGTTCTCTTGGATGCGCTCTCCATCTTTACGGCTAGCGCCTTTCTGGGGCAGGATCTGAGCGGATCTTATCTATATCTGGTTACAGCCCATGTTTTGGCGTTTATCCTCTAGGAACGAGAATAGGTACGCAGGGCCACAACCCGCCCTGCCGATTTGATAAAACAGCGTCTTTTTTATTGTAGCTGATGCAGGAGTTTGCCAGTCTTGGGCAGAATAGGTTAGCGTCTAAATATTCAGAATGTAAGAAGGAGGAACAGTTGGATGCGGATAATTTTGCTGGGGCCGCCCGGCGCTGGAAAAGGGACACAGGGAGAGCGGCTAGTTAAAAAGTATAATATTCCCCATATTTCCACCGGAGATATTTTCCGGGCTGCCATTAAAGAAGGCACGGAAATGGGCCTGAAAGCTAAAGAGTATATGGATAAAGGAGCATTAGTTCCCGATGAGGTTGTGGTGGGAATCGTTCGGGAGCGACTTACTCATAAGGATTGCGCCGGCGGATATTTGCTGGACGGTTTTCCCCGTACGCTGGCTCAGGCTGAAGCATTGGATGCGGCTCTGCAGGAAATGGACACGCCTTTGACCGGTGTGCTTAATGTGGATGTTAATCAGGAAGAACTGGTGGAACGCCTCACGGGCCGGCGCGTCTGCAAAGGATGCGGCTCATCCTATCATGTCAAATTTAATATGCCGAAGGTAAGAAATGTGTGTGATAAGTGCGGGGTTGAGCTGTACCAGCGCGCAGATGATACTGTGGAGACTGTTAAGCAGCGCCTGGAAGTATATAGAAATCAGACCTCCCCATTGATTGATTTTTATCAGCAAAAGGGAATACTTTATACTGTAGACGGTTCCCGCGACATTGATGAAGTTTTCGCTGAAATTGTCACTATTCTGGAGGCTAGACAGTAAAGATAATTCGTAAAACAGGGAGATGGCATGGTTCAAGAATTGCAACAACTGGACTTGTCTCGTGCATCGGCTGAGCAGTTTCTGCTCCCTCTTGCTCTTTCTTGGGGAGCAAGAGTTTTTGCTGTGCTGGTAATTATTGTTTTTGCCCGTTTTGCTCTTCATTTTGGCCATGCCTTCATCGAAAAGCTCCTTGCCCCCTCACTTGTGATTAAGGA
Source organism: Dethiobacter sp. (assembly GCA_018333635.1). Classification (GTDB taxonomy): domain Bacteria; phylum Bacillota; class Dethiobacteria; order Dethiobacterales; family Dethiobacteraceae; genus GPS1B09. Next base: position 35,189 of record JAGXTL010000060.1, on the reverse strand, counting down.
AGGCAAGGCAAAAACCCTAGTGCCGCTGCTTAAATCTATCTGGCGCTATACCGTTTATGCGCTGACTGTGGTAACGGTGCTAAGTCGCTTACAGATTATGGATATAGGCCCCATTCTGGCGGGAGCGGGGATTGTCGGTTTGGCTGTAGGTTTCGGCGCACAGAATTTGGTCAGGGACGTTATTTCCGGTTTTTTCCTGATACTGGAAGACCAGTTTTCCGTAGGCGATTTTATTACCGTCGGCGCTTTTAGCGGGGAGGTGGAAGAGTTGGGGCTGCGGATTACTAAAATTCGTGACTTCAGCGGCGAGGTCCATATTATACCGAATGGCAGAATAGAAGCGGTAACCAACAGAACACGCGGCAATATGCGTGCGATGATTGACGTAAGGATCTCCCATGATAAGGATGTTGACGAAGTTCTGGCGCTTCTAGCAGAATTGATGCGCGAATATGCGCAAGGTGAGCCTAGCGTGGTGGAGGGACCTACCGTGTTGGGTGTGACAGACTTAAGCGATGCTTTTGTGCAAATTAGTATTGCCGCCCATACTGTGGCAATGAAGCAATGGCAAGTGGAGCGTGAGATGCGCCGGTTAATCAAAAAGAAGTTCGCTGAAAAAGGCATTTAAATTCCCTGCCAGCAGAAGGGGCAGTTATGCTGCAACAACGACAAGGGGGAGCGTATAGTTGGCTGATTTTGCCGTTGGTCAGAGAGTTCGCATGAAAAAACCGCATCCTTGTGGCAGTGAGATATGGGAAGTTGTCCGGATCGGCATGGATTTTCGGATTAAATGTGTCCAGTGCGGACGAAGCTTAATGCTCCCCCGCGCTAAGTTTGAAAAAGGCGTGCGGGAAGTCGTTAAGACGACAGTAACAGGATAGCTTGTGCATAAATGAGAAAGCTCTGTTTCAGACCAGTTAAGAGTTGCAGGTGGGCTTGTAATGGCTGGCTGATTATGGTACTATGTAGGATGTACTTCCCTGCTTCCGTATTTGACGGAGGCCATAGACCATAGGGAGGAGGTGAATAGGCCTTGCTAAAATACGAAACCATGTTTATTTTGAGGCCCGAGCAGGAAAATGAAGCTTATGATGCGTTGGTAGAAAAATTTAAAGGCATTATCGAGGCGCAAAATGGCGAAGTGACGAACGTTAATCGCATGGGACGTCGTAAACTGGCCTATGAGGTAATGAAGAAGTTTCGTGAAGGGTATTATGTGCTCTTCAACTATTCTGCTGCAGCGGGTGTAACCGCTGAGTTGGAACGGAACTTCAAAATTTCTGACGATGTTATTCGTTACCTCATTGTAAAAGAAGGAGAATGATCTTGTGGGTGGTGGAATGAAGTGCTTAATCGTATCGTGCTTATTGGCCGCTTAACAAAGGATCCCGAACTAAAATATACGCCGGCAAAAGGTGTTGCGGTTGCCACCTTTACGCTGGCTGTTAATCGGCGGTTCTCTCAGCAGGGGCAGCAAAAGGAAACAGATTTTATTCCTATTGTTGTCTGGCAGGCTCAGGCGGAAAACTGCGCCAAGTTTTTAGGGAAGGGAAGTCTGGTAGCAGTAGACGGTCGCTTGCAGATTCGTTCTTATGAAGATCGGGAGGGACAGCGCCGGACGGCCACTGAAGTTGTGGCTGACAGTGTTCAGTTCTTGGATAGCAAGGAAAAGCGCTCGTTAGATCAGACACCCGCATTTGAGGGCTCCATGCTCGGAGAAGAAGATGTCCCCTTTTAATTTAAATAGCAACGACGCTTGAGGGCGTTGAATTTTACTTCCGGCAGAGGAGGTTTTTGTATGCGTAAAGATCGTGGTCGTAGAGGCAAACGGAAAGTCTGTAACTTTTGTGTTGATAAAGCTGAATTTATCGATTACAAAGTGATTAGTAAGATGGCTCGCTTTATTACGGAGCGGGGGAAGATTTTACCTCGGCGGATCTCCGGCAACTGTGCTAAGCACCAGCGCCAGTTGACTATTGCTATTAAAAGAGCCCGTAATATCGCGCTATTGCCTTACAGCGCGGAGTAACAACGGGGCTGTAGCTAAACACATAAAAGGTGTCTCAAAGCAATATTTGAGACACCTTTTTATTTGCGGCGTGCCCAGAGGTTGTCAACCTTTCGGCTGACGTGGCGGTCCGGAGCAACCCCGCGAGAATAAGGGGGAATCCCCCTCTTAGCAATCCCTGCGCAGGAAATTATGACGCAAACTATCAAAATTAGCAAAAGATAGCCGGCATGCGCAGGCAGGAAATTGCTGACGGCTTGCAGAACAAGGTAACAGTTAGCTGTCATGATTTGTGCATAGGGCTGAATGAGGAGGTTTTTCAAGTGAAAGTGATCTTATTGCAGGATGTCAAGGCGTTGGGTAAAACGGGTGAAATCAAAGAAGTAGCGGAAGGTTATGCTCGCAACTTTCTGCTGCCTCGCGGCTTGGCTGTGGAAGCAAGCGCGGGACATTTGAAACAACACCAACAACAGGCAGAGGCTGCAGCCGGAAAAAAAGCAAAGGTTTTAGCTGCCGCGCAAGCGGTTGCTGCAAAAATGGCCGGGATCAAAGTGGAAATTACTGCCCAGGCAGGAGAAGGCGGCCGACTTTTTGGTTCCGTAACCAGTGCCGATGTGGCAGCAGCGCTAAAAAAACAGGGCTTTTCCGTGGATAAGCGCAAAATTGAGTTGCCCGAACAGCTTAAATCGTTAGGTACGTTTCCTGCGCGTGTAAAGCTGCACTCAAATGTAGAAGCAACTTTAGAAATTATTGTTACTTCAAAATAAGGAGTTTTCCAAACTATGAGCAAACTAATGACATCAAGAATCTCACAGAAGACAGCCGGCCGAGATAGCAACGCGCAATTGAAGCGAGAAATTAATGCGGTCTATGCCTTGCTTGCAAATATGCTGGGGGCAGATAAGTTAATTCTGAAGGCAGGGAAACTGGAAGCTCTGACCTTAATCCGCTCACGCACTATAGAAGAGCGGGTTTTGGGTCTGCAACGGATTGTTTATGAAAACCCTGCGTTAGACCAGCCGCCTAGCCTAGAGGAGCTGCCACTGGCGTTGCAGGAGCTCTACGACGAACTGGCAGACCAAATTGCCCGCCGCGCAGTGGAAGAGTCTCTTGAGCGTAAAGTGGCTGAAAAAATGCAGGAAAAGCATGAGGAATATATTTTAGAAGTGAAGCGTCAGTTAATTAAAGAACAAGGAGGGTCGGAAAACCCTCAGACTTTAAAAAAATATGCTCGACTTGAAAAGATGAGAAGTGTGAAATTAAACAGCTCAGCAATGGAGATACTGCGCCCGGCTGTTCTCTCGGAAATTGTAGGACAGGAGGCGGCTGTCCAGGCCTTAATGGCCAAGTTGGCTTCTCCCTATCCTCAGCATATGATTATTTACGGCCCGCCCGGGGTCGGAAAGACTACGGCGGCTCGCTTGGCACTTGAAGCGGCTAAAAGCATGAGGCAAAGTGTTTTTGCTGCGCAGGCACCGTTTGTGGAAGTCGACGGCACCACGCTGCGCTGGGATCCCCGGGAGACGACTAATCCGCTTTTAGGCTCTGTGCACGATCCGATTTATCAGGGAGCAAAAAGAGATTTAGTGGACGGCGGCGTTCCTGAGCCAAAACCTGGTCTGGTAACAGAGGCCCATGGCGGCATTCTCTTTATTGATGAGATTGGCGAATTGGATATCCACCTGCAGAGCAAGCTGTTAAAAGTACTGGAAGATAAAAAAGTTCAGTTTGATTCTGCTTATTATGATCCCTCTGATAGCCACGTTCCTCAATATATCCGCAAACTTTTTGATGAAGGTGCTCCGGCTGATTTTGTGTTGATTGGCGCTACCACTCGTTTGCCCGAGGATATAAATCCCGCGCTGCGTTCACGTTGTACAGCCGTCTTCTTTGAACCGTTGACGCCGGCAGACGTGGAAAAAATCGTTACAGAAGCTGCGCAAAAACTGAAGGTGCAGCTGGCAGATGGTGTGGCGCGCATCATCAGTGATTACACCACAGAAGGACGACAGGCAGTTAATCTGGTTGCCGATGCCTTTGGCTTAGCATTGCTGAGGAAGGCCCACACCGCTGAAAACGGGGCGGTGCTGATCGAGAGAGAGCTTGTGCTCGAATCTTTGCGGGCCGGTCGCTACATTTCTAATGCGCCACAAAAAAATGCTGCCGGAGAACTTTCCGGCAAAGTGTTTGGACTGGGAGTCAGCGGTTATTTAGGCGGTGTGCTTGAAATAGAGGCGGTGGCTTTTCCTGCCCGCCAACAGGGTAAGGGAGTTCTGCGTTTTAATGAGACGGCCGGAAGCATGGCCCGTGACTCTGTTTTTAATGCGGCAGCAGTTATCCGCCGTTTGACCGGGGATGATTTGCAGAACTTTGATCTGCATGTAAATGTGATTGGTGGGGGCAGGATTGACGGCCCGTCAGCCGGCCTTGCGGTAGTTGTCGCGCTGCTGAGTGCAATTAAAGGCTGGCCTGTGGCGCAACAGGTGGCAGTCACAGGTGAAGTTTCCTTGCAGGGGCATGTGCGACCGGTGGGAGGAATTTCAGAAAAGATTTACGGTGCCCGCCTAGCCGGCATTCCGATTGTAATCGTCCCGCTGGAAAACAAAGACAACATTCCGGCTTTGCCTGGAGGAGTTACTGTAGTTCCGGTTGCTACGGTGGATGAGGCGCTTCCCTATTTGTTCGGTGGCAGGGAAAAGGAAATTGCCGGGAGAGAGGCCTAAGTTGCTTAGAGAAGAGGTAAACGAATGAGTCAAGCCTTGGAGCGTATTCCGCCGCAAAACATGGAGGCAGAACAGTCTGTTCTGGGAGCCATGCTTCTTGATAAGGATGCCATTATAACAGCCATTGAGCTGTTGAGGTTCGGAGATTTTTACCGCGAAGGTCATCGGAAAATATTCCAGGCCGTTGTCGCTCTCAGCGAAAGGGGGGAACCGGTGGATTTAGTTACGCTGCCGGAAGAACTGCGCGGTCAGAACCAATTAGAATCAGTTGGCGGCATGGGCTACCTTACAGTTCTAGCAAATACTGTGCCCACCGCGGCTAATGTGGGCTACTATGCACAGATTGTGCGGGAGAAAGCGGTGCTCCGCTCGTTGATTAGTACAGCGACCCGCATTGTGACCCGTTGTTTTGAGGCGAAAGAGGAAGTGGATGAAATTCTCGATGAGGCGGAGCGTGCCATTTTTGAAGTTTCTCAGCGCTCGAGCCCGCAGGGTTTTGCCAGTATGAAAGAGGTTTTGAAGGGCGCCTTTGACCGGATTGACAAATTATGGGGCAATAAAGGTGGCGTAACTGGCGTCCCGACCGGGTTCCCCGACCTTGACAACATTACTTGCGGTTTTCAAAATGCAGACCTAATTATTTTGGCGGCCCGTCCCAGCATGGGTAAAACCACTTTAGCGCTGAATATCGCCCAGCATATTGCCGTAAATGAAAAGCTGCCGGTAGCAGTGTTCTCGTTGGAAATGTCAAAAGAGCAGCTGGTACAGCGAATTTTATGTGCCCAAGCCAATATCGATGCTCAGCGCCTGCGCCGCGGCTTTCTCTCTGATGAAGATTATCCCAGGTTAACTAAGGCTGCCGGGCCTTTGGCGGAAGCGCCGCTTTTTATTGACGATACGCCCGCCATCTCTGTGATGGAGGTGCGCGCTAAAGCGCGCAGGCTGAAGGCGGAACATGGCCTTTCCGCCATTTTTATTGACTATCTGCAGCTAATGCGCGGCAGTGAACGTACGGAAAACAGGCAGCAGGAAATCTCGGCGATTTCTCGTTCGTTGAAAGCGTTGGCCAAAGAATTGGATGTGCCGGTAGTCGCACTTTCTCAGTTGTCTCGGGCGGTGGAACAGCGTGAGAAAAAACGTCCCGTCCTTAGCGATTTGTTGGAATCAGGCGGCATTGAAGCAAACGCCGATATCGTGGCATTTATTTACCGTGAAAGTTATTATAATCAGAATTCGGAAAATAGAAATGATACTGAGATTATCATTGCCAAACAGCGTAACGGCCCGGTGGGTAATATCCATCTCTTCTTTAAGGAAAACCATAATAAATTCCTTAGCGTTTCTCGGGAGCATGCCCATGAAAAACAGTCTGATGCTTGCTGAAGCAGGCAGACTTTTGAAAAATTGAGGATGGCTAAAGGAGTGAGGCTGTATGTCGACAGTTGTTTTAATCGGTGCGCAATGGGGAGATGAAGGCAAGGGGAAAGTTACAGATTTTCTTGCCGAAAAGGCCGATGTTGTCGTCCGCTACCAGGGAGGCACAAATGCGGGCCACACACTCAATGTGGCAGAGCAAGTATTTAAGCTGCACCTGATTCCCTCCGGAATTCTTTATCCGGGGAAAATATGTGTGATTGGCAACGGGGTAGTGCTCGATCCTGCTGCGCTGGTTAAGGAAATGACTGGACTGCAGGAGCGAAATATTGATCTTGCACAGCTGCGGATTAGTGATCGGGCTCATCTGGTAATGCCCTACCATAAATTGCTGGATGAACTGGACGAGAAGCAACGCGGAGAAGGCAAAATCGGCACCACTCTGCGCGGAATCGGCCCAGCCTACATGGACAAAGTGAATCGTGTCGGTATGCGTGTGGCAGACTTGCTGGACGAGCTGGACCTCAGGGAGAAGCTTTCTGCCGTTTTGGAAGTCAAAAATATGCTTCTCGCCAAAGTTTATGGTGAAGAGCCTGTTAACTTAGAACGGATTGTGGAGGAGTTCAGGCAGTATGCCGAGATCCTGCGGCCATATATTACTGATACCAGCGTGCTGCTGGAAGCGTTAATCCTCGAGAATAAAAAGGTATTGTTTGAAGGGGCTCAAGGGACGATGTTGGATCTTGATCACGGAACATATCCTTACGTCACTTCTTCGTCACCAACTGCCGGCGGAGCTTGCAGCGGAACAGGAATCGGTCCGCTGCGAATCAAACATGTGGTGGGTGTTGCCAAGGCATATACCACCCGCGTTGGCGACGGACCTTTCCCCTCAGAAATTACAGGGGCCACGGCTGACAGAATTCGGAAAATCGGCAGAGAATACGGCACTACGACCGGTCGGCCGCGCAGAATCGGATGGCTGGACACGGTCGTTTTGCGCCATGCCTGTCGCATTAACGGACTGAGTTTTCTGGCGCTGACTTTGCTTGATGTCCTTGCCGGATTTGAGACAATAAAAATTTGTACCGCTTACCGCCTCCGCGGTGAGCTTATTACTCATGTCCCGGCCAGTTTGAAGGCACTGGAGTCTTGTGAGCCTGTTTTTGAGGAGCTGCCCGGCTGGCAGGAAGACTTATCTGGCGTAGTACGGTTTGAGGATTTTCCGGAAACAGCTAAAGCATATGTTCGCCGTGTTGCACAATTACTCGGTGTGCCGGTAGCCCTCGTATCGGTCGGCCCGGAGCGTTTGCAGACGAAAGTTTTGCATGAAATATTTTAACAGGCGACGCCTGGTCGTTGACAGTAAGCCGTTAATATAGTAACATAAACTCCCGTAGGAGTTGTGAGCCATTAGCTCAGTCGGTAGAGCACCTGACTTTTAATCAGGGTGTCGATGGTTCGAATCCATCATGGCTCACCAATCAAATCAGGCCCCTTGTTCAAGCGCTCACGAGAGAGGCCTTTCACGCCGAAAACGGAGCTTGAATTTTTCAGTTGTTACCAAAATTATTTAGAGACCAGATTAAGGTCTCTTTATTTTTTTAAGAAAAGTTAATAAAATTATTAATTTTTTGCAGGAATATTAAAAGATGCGCAGAATTATTAAAAAAAAAACATATAATTATAGAAATGAACATCAGAAAAATCTGGAAGGATAGTTTCTTCCTCAGAGTCTTAGCGAGGTGTAAGATGCGAAAACAACTACTGGTGGCCATGGTGCAAGCAATAAAGCAGAAGCTGCTGAAAAGGCTTGCTCTCTTGCGCGGTCGCACAAATAATTCGGCTAAACGCGTTATGTTTTTGATGGTAATATTGATGCTGACTGTGGGGTCGGTTGGGGTTTATGCCCATTTGGAATCTTTTACATACGTGGTGTACCTTGATGGGGAAGAAAAGGGCTATGTGTCTAGCGACACAGAGTTTTTGGCTTTTGTGGCAGAGTTGGCGGCGCAGGCAGAGGAGCGTTATGCTTTGCAAGTCAGGGCTGTCCAGGAGGTGCGGGTTGAACGCGAGCAGCGCAGAGATGCCGAGCCTAATGACTGGGCAGTAAGGGACCAGGTAAGGCAGGCTTTAATTTATGATGTTTACGCCTATGTGATTACAGTAAACGGCAAAGATACGCTGGCTGTGCGACGGTATGAGGATTACGAAAAAGTTATCGGGGAGTTAAAAGCGGCTTATGCCAGCGGCAAGGAAAATGCAGTTATCCGTGCCATCGTGATTGATGATAATGTGGGGGCACGGAAGACGCTGGTAGATCCTGCCGCCCTCTATACTGTGGACAGGGCAGCCGAGGTTTTGCGCCGGGGGACAGACAGGCGGGAGGTATACCTGGTATCACGTGGTGATTCCCTCTGGACGATTGCCCGCCAGAACAATATGACTGTCGACGAGATTCAAGAAGCTAATCCTCAGCTGGCAAGCTCCGAGCGGATTAAACCGGGTGAAGAAATTAGCCTAGTGGTGGCAGAACCTTTGGTTGATGTTTCTGTTACCCAGGAAGTAGCGCTGCAGAAACAGATTCCCTTTGCGACAAGATATCAAAATGACAGTAAGCTGTTTCGAGGAAACACAAGGGTTGTTCAACCCGGTCAAGTTGGTATAAAAGAAGTGACTGTAAGCATTACGCAGACAAACGGTAATGAAGTGCTGCGCGAAGTTATAGACGAAGTAGTTATTAGAGAGCCTCTGGATCAGATTGTCGCTCGCGGAACGGCTGCCGTCCCTCCCCAAGTGGGAACAGGGCGTTTTCTCTGGCCGGTTTCAGGCGGGAGAATTTCCTCTCCTTTTGGTCAGCGAGGCAGGAGTTTCCACGCAGGTGTAGATATTGCCGCAGCCCACGGTACCGCCATTCTGGCGGCCGACAGCGGAGTAGTTACGGCAGCAGGCTGGAATGGCGGATTTGGCATCATGATTGCCATTGACCACGGCAACGGCACCTCTACTCTGTACGCCCACAATTCATCAAATCTAGTCTCTGTGGGGCAGCGGGTGCAGCGTGGACAGCAAATCGCCCGGATTGGCAGCACAGGCAACTCCACCGGCCCACACGTCCATTTCGAGGTGCATCGCAACGGGTCGCAGGTTAACCCACTGCAGTTTTTCTAAAAATGCTAGCTACAGAATCGGACGGAATTTTGTGACGTGTTGTCGCTTTCTAGGTGCCGGTGTCATCTAAAATCAATCTTTCTGTAATCTGTCTGTAATATTGGCACGATATAATAAGAGTAAGTTTGACCCCCTCTTAATCTATTTTTTTCTTGAACGTGGGCTTCCACGTTCTTTTTCTGTCTGTTTTTGCATTTGATGCTTGCCATTTCCAGTGAAAGAGCAGGGCGAATCTGTTATGATGCTGGTGGGGAGAGGAGAGTGTAAGCTTTGCCGGTAAGTGGAGTTGGGATAAGAAAGAGAGTAATTATAGCTTCAGCTCTTATTTTGCTGCTGTCGCTCAGCCCGTATCTCTCACATGCTCTTCATGCTGTTTGGCAGGCTGCCACGCTTATCTCTGTGCGCCGTCATTATCTGACGTGGTCATCCCTGGAAAGCAAATATTTTCAGCTGCGCTATGTACCGGAAGACCAAATTTTGGCTGAAAAAATTGCTAAAGAAGCAGACATGGCTGTAAGAAGAGTTGCTGAGTTGATTCCGCATTCAGCCGGGGAAAAAAGGCCCTGGCTCATTGTCGTCCCCAGCCAAGAGATATTGCAAGAAGCTTTTGGCTGGGGGCGTGAAACAGGCGCGTTAGGTGTCTATTTGGCAGATACAATAAAAATTCTTTCGCCCAGGGCGTGGCATTGGTATCCTGAGTCCAAACGTTGGTATGTCTTTGCCAGCCAGGGGCCGCTTATTCATGAATATACTCACTTTGCTTTAGAGCTGCGGGCAAAAGGAAATTATCCGCGCTGGTTTAGCGAGGGGCTTGCCCAGCTGACGGAATACCATCTTTTAGGCTATGAGTGGCTGGAAGCAGACAGTTCCCTGGCAAATCGCCTTTATTCCCTGGAGGCGCTAGATCACTCGTTTGATGCGCTCCCTCGCCAGGCGCTTGCTTACCGACAGGCATTGAGTATGGTCAGCTACCTGGAAACGCTGCAGGGGCTGGCAGGTCTTAATCAGCTCATAGATAAGCTGGGGAGGGGCGAGAGCTTCTATCAGGCTCTGCAACAGATTTATGGTTTGGACAGGGAAAGTTTTCTTCAGGGCTGGGAGGTTTGGTTCGGCCAGGATGAACGCTGGTACCGGACCGGTTAAGTTTGTCAGCTTAGCCACATAAATGCGGCAGTCCAGCTCTTTCGTGAAGCAGGAAATAAACCCTTTAACTAGAAGCTATAGTTAAAAAGCGTGATGAGGTGCCGTGATGACGCGGGGAAAAATATTAGTAGTCGATGATGAAAAGCCTATTGCAGAAATACTTCGTTATAATCTCGAGCAGGAAGGATTTACCGTGATTGTAACTTACGACGGAGAGCAGGCTGTGCGGCAGACAAAAATGCAGCAACCGGATCTAATCCTGCTGGATATTATGCTGCCGAAGCTGGATGGTTTTGCTGCTTGCCGGGAAATCCGGCGAATCAGCAATGTGCCCGTAATTATGCTGACGGCGAAAGACACGGAGTTGGATAAAGTTTTGGGGCTGGAGCTGGGAGCCGATGACTATGTCACAAAGCCGTTTTCGGCACGAGAGGTTGTCGCTCGAGTGAAAGCCCAGTTGCGTCGCAACCAATCTAAGGAGCTGGTGGCTGCAGAGCTAATATTTTGTCATGATTTGCAGGTGGATACCGGACGAATGGAAGTGCTGAAGGCAGGTCGGGTCATTGACCTGACATATCGGGAATATCTGCTGCTAGTCTATTTAATGGATAACGCCGGATACGTAATTTCCCGGGAAAAGTTATTGTCAGAAGTCTGGGGCTATGACTTTTACGGTGATGAAAGAACTGTGGATGTGGCTATACGCCGTTTACGGGAAAAGATTGAGGAAGATCCCAGTCAGCCGCGTTACATTCGCACAAGACGGGGAGCCGGCTATTTCATCAGGAGAGAGAGTCATGCTTAGGAGTGTGCAATGGAAAATTGCCTTTACTTATGCCCTGCTGATTCTTTTTGCTATGCAGTTTTTCGTTGTTTTTCTCACTCAGTCGCTGGAGCAGTACTATCTCCGTACATATTCGCGCAATTTGGAGGCTCAGGGATTACTTCTGGCCAGCTTTCTGGAACGATATTTGACGGGCACAGATGAAAACAGCGCTATTGACGGACTTGTGCTGGAATACTCCCGCCATGCCGGGATTACTGATATTATGGTGCTGGACAGTTTCGGGCGGCTCATTTCTTCTTCTCGCACGGAAGCCGGGCTGCAGGGACAACGGATTATTCAGGAAGAAATTACCCGTGCTCTAACCGGCAGCCGCAGCGGTGAAATACGTCTTAATCCGGAGACGAGAGAACGGGTAAAGCATCTGGCGTTACCGGTGCGATCCGGCGAGAAAACGATGGGTGTTGTCTATTTAAGCGGCTCACTGGAACCCCTATATGCTACACTGCGGGAAATCCAGCTCATTTTTCTCACAGGCGCCGTCTTAGTCATTGGCGTAACAGTTTTGCTCGGATTTTTCTTAGCCAGAAGCATTACCGGCCCTATTCAGGAAGTTACCGCCAAAGCGGCTCAAATTGCTCACGGCGATTTTAGCCAAAAAATTGATGTGCGCTCTCACGATGAGATAGGACGCCTTGGAGAAATGTTTAATTACCTCTCTTTGCAGTTAGATGCTACATTGCAGGAAATGTCATCGGAAAAAGGAAAGATGGCAGCAATTCTCAGCCATATGACAGATGGCATTGTCGCTTTGGATCGTGAAGGGAAGGTAGTACATTTAAATCCAACAGGTCACAGCTTACTGGAACTTTCTCCCGGGGAAGAGCCACCGGCGGCAGTGCTGAGGCAGCTGCTGGCCCAGGTTGATTTGGCGGAGCTACTAAACAACGGCAAGCAGCAGAGCCGTGAAATTTTCCTGGCGCCTCATAAAAGGACTATTTTGGCAAGTTATGTGCCGTTCCACACTCAGGAACACTCAGCTTGCGACCTATCCTCAGGTGTGTTGATTATTTTGCACGATATCAGCAAGGAACGGGAACTCGTTCGTATTCAACAGGAATTTGTGGCCAATGTGTCCCATGAATTGCGGACGCCTCTTACTACACTGAAAAGCTATACCGAAACACTTTTGGAAGGAGCAATGTATCAAACGGATACGTGTTTTTCCTTTCTTACAACAATGGAAAAAGAAACGGAGCGGATGGTTCGCCTGGTGAAAGACTTGCTGGTGCTGTCACAATTAGATTTTCAGCAGGTTGCCTGGCGTCTTTTTTGCCAACGCTTAGATGAACTGGTGCTGGAAGTAGTTAACGAGTTGGAAATTGAGTTCGGAGCAGAGCGGCCGGGCATGCTTGTAACGCTGCCTGAGAGACCGCTATGTTACTGTTTTGATAGAGATAAAATGAAGCAGGTGCTGCTTAATGTGATTCAGAATGCCTTTAAATTTACCGCCCAAGATGGGAAAGTTGCTGTCTTGTTGGAGGAAAGGGGCTCTGTGATCACAATTCTTGTTAAAGACAATGGTATCGGGATTCCGCCTGAGGATGTAGAGCGGGTTTTCCAGCGTTTCTATCGGGTGGATAAGGCGCGTTCCCGAGATTTTGGCGGTACAGGCCTCGGGCTGGCGATTGCGCGGGAGATAGTTGAGGCACATGGAGGCACAATTGCGCTGAGAAGCCAACCGGAGTCGGGGACAGAAGTGCGGATTAGCTTGCCGTATGCGCAGGCGGAAGGGGGCGGAGAAGAGTGCGAGAGCGCGTAAAAACAGGCTTACTGCTCCTATTGGTTGGCATAAGTATCATCCTGACCGGGCGTCTCTTGTTTGGGCAACCCGCGCTGGAAACTGCGTTGCCGCCTGCCTATGAGCGCTTGACTTTTGGTGAATTGCGGCCGCCTACGGAGCAACTTGTCCCACGCTTGCGCTTAGGCGCAGAAGATGCCTGGTGGGTTCTTGAGCCTTGGGATGAAGGGCAGAGCACCGCATGGGCGCTGCTGCTCGAACTTATTCACGCCGGCAAGCCGCCTGAAGGCGCAGCGCCCCCACACAAAATGACAGGGACGGCTGCCCATGCCTTCTTTGCGATGCCTGTGAAAGCCCGTCTTTGGCTGTCAGCCTCCCTTCCTGCTGAACTGCGGGTGGCAGAAGTGGCCTGGTTTGCTCAAGAGCCGCTGAAGATTTGGTTTAAAGACCATCAAGGTTCTTGGCTGACATCCGAGCTTTCGCTTCTTCCTGACGGGTGGGAGGAACAGTTTATGAATGCCTTTGCCGGTGGGGTTCGGCATCGTCTATGGTCAGCGGCTGAATGGGAGCCCCTGGTTGTGGATGGAGAGGATAAAATATTAATTCCTGAGGATTTGCCATATCTTGCCCCATTTTCAATTCGCTCCGAAATGCTGGATACGGAAAAATTGTTGCGCAGCATTTTTATAAACCAGGCTATGGTCAGACGGATTGAGGAGCGGGACGGCGCAGTGATTTATACAGACGGTCAGCGGGGGTTACGTTTGTTTCCCTCAGGTCAAATAGGCTATACATCACCCAAAAGTGAGCCTGGACAGGAAGCCATGGAATTAGGACAAGCTTTGCGGCGGGCGGCTCAGTATCTGCAATTTATGGGGGGCTGGCCTGTCCACTTGTGGGTTGATCCTTTTTCTGCCGCGCAAAATCTGCCAGGGAGCCACCTGCAGGGGCAGGTGGAAACAATTTCTCTGGTCTCCGTGCAAGAAGGAATGCGTCTGCTGGCTGCCGAGCCGGCAGTAAAGCTCCTTTTTTCAGATCGTGGGGTTATAGATTATAAACGGCAGATTGTTTTGCTGGACAGTCCCCTTGGCGCAGAGAGAGCGTTGATTGATCCGCGGCAGGCGGTTCAGTCTGTAGCCGAGTATTTAAAAGCAGAGACTACTGTCGGCAGGCTTATACAAGTATATCCGGCTTACTATGTCGGACATGGCACGGCGCAGCCGGCGTGGGTTTTTTTGTTTAAGCACGGACAAACGGTGTTTGTCCAGGGACACACAGGTCAAATTCTTGCATCAAATTAGGTGAGGTGACAGAGGATTGGATCTGTCTAAAGCAAAAAACATTTTGATTTTAGCTTTTCTGTTGCTCAATTTATTTTTGAGTTATCGTCTCTGGTTTAGCCCGCAACCGCTACAGGCAGGCCGCTCCTTAAGCGGCGAAGATCTGGAAAAAGTCCGCGTTCTGTTGACGGCTGCCGGATATGAACTGGCTGCGCCCATACCCAGGCAGGCGCCACGACTTTCATTGCTGCACGTTTACCGCGAGCCGCAGCAGTCTGACGCTTTGGTAGAAATGTTTTTGGGTGCCGACGTTGCGGAGTCAGTTACGACAAACGGGCTCACCGTTTTTGCTAAAGAAGGAAACAGTGTTACTGTAACTCCGAGCGGACAGGTTGTTTTTCGCAGCGCTGCTAAAAGGAAGAACAGCTTAGCAAGCATGGAGGAGAACAGGCAACTGGCAGAGCTCTTTTTGCAGGAGCGTGGCCTTTGGCGGGAAGACTTAAAGCTTGATTTTTTCCGGTCACGCGGTGCTAAGGGCGACAGTTTTTTTCGTTTTGTGCAAACATATCATGGTTTTCCTCTTTTTTTCAGCACGGTGGAAGTGCTGGTGGCCGCCGGGCAGGTGCGTGAGGTGACGATTTACCGGGTTGCATCTCAAGGGTTTAGCTCAAAAGAAGTCCAAGTCATTTCTGCGCTGGAAGCGGTGCAGATCTTTGTTGAACAGCCTTCCGTTATGCCGGCACAAAAGATTACGGATATTTCTCTAGGCTACTTCAGTGAGGATTACGATGCAGAGCGCTGGGAGACAGTCCCGGTTTGGCGGATTGCCGGTGTTGATGGAACTGCCGTTTATATTAACGCTTTTAACGGGGAGGTGGAAACAAGCGTATTAAAATAAAAGAGTTTTACAGGAATTTTGTTTTTCAGCAAGAATATATTCTCATTGCGGACTTAATCATGTATACTGATAAATGTTGTTGGCAGAGAGATTCAGGAGGCTAAAATTATGCCCAGATTGCTTGTGCGCGGCAGACGTCAACCGCTTAGCGGCACAGTTAAAATTAGCGGCGCTAAAAACGCGGCCGTTGCTATTATTCCGGCGGCACTGCTGGCAGCTGCCCCCGTTCGGATTGAAAACTTGCCGGATATTAACGATATTCGAATTTTAGTGGAAATCATCGCAGAATTGGGAGTACAGGTTGCATGGGAGACGCCCTCCACTTTGCTGATTGACGCTTCCACATTGCGAAAAGTGCGGGCACCCTATGAGCTTGTGAAAAAAATGCGGGCCTCCTACTATCTGATTGGTGCTTTAGTTGGGCGATTTGGCCGTGCAGAGGTGCCAATACCTGGCGGCTGTGATCTTGGGCCGCGCCCGATTGATCAGCACATCAAAGGACTGGCCGGTATGGGAGCTAAAATTGAGGTGGAGCACGGCCTGGTTAAGGTGGAGGGAAAGAGGTTGCAGGGAGCAAATATTTATCTGGACATCGTCAGTGTAGGTGCAACCATTAATATTATGCTCGCCGCCGTCCGCACAAAAGGAAAAACAGTTATTGAGAATGCGGCAAAAGAGCCGGAAATTGTTGATGTGGCCAATTTTCTCAATGCCATGGGCGCTCATGTCCGCGGCGCCGGCACCGATGTCATTAAAGTGACAGGTGTGGACGAGCTTTTTTCTGCCACTCACTGCGTGATTCCTGACCGGATTGAGGCCGGGACGTATATGATTGCGGCGGCTGCTTCCGGGGGAAATGTGCTGCTTAGTGACGTGATCCCAAAGCATCTTGAGCCTGTCACGGCCAAACTGCGAGAAATGGGTATGACGGTGGATGTCTTTGATGACCAAATTCGCGTAATAGGTAATTACGAGCCTCAAGCCGTAAATATTAAGACTTTTCCTTATCCGGGATTTCCGACAGATTTGCAATCTCTGGCGATGGTTTTATTGACCCAGGCAAAAGGCAGCAGTGTGATTTCCGAAAATGTTTTTGAAGGACGCTTTAAGCATGTAGACGAATTAAAACGGATGGGCGCCTGTGTTAAAGTTGAGGGCCGTACTGCCATTGTGACTGGATGCAGGCGACTTTCTGGCGCTCCGGTGAGCGCTACCGATTTGCGAGCCGGTGCATCATTTATTATTGCCGGTTTAATTGCTCAAGGTGAGACAGTTATCAGTGAGATTGAACATATTTACCGCGGCTATGAAAAAATTTGCGAAAAACTTAATGCTCTCGGTGCTGAATTAGAGGAAATTGATTAAGGACTGATGAAAATGCGAATCCTTTTAGCCCGTCACGGGCAGACGGCAGCAAACGCGGAAAAACGCTTCCAGGGGCATCTTGATTGTCCGCTCAATGAAGAAGGGCACAGGCAGGCTGCCAGGCTGGCGCGCCTGCTCTTTCAGTGGCAACCGGGTCGTATTTATACCAGTGACTTGAGCCGCAGTATTGCAACCGCCCGCCCTGCCGCCCGCCTGCTCGATGTGGAGCCGATCGCTTCCCCGATTTTTCGGGAGTACAGCTGGGGTGTGCTGGAGGGCCTAACTTGGCTGGAAATAGAGAAAGATCATCCTGCTCTTTTTTCTAAATTGGGGCATGACCTGCGGGGCGCCGAAATTCCCGGACAGGAACCTCCCCATGAGTTTCGGCAACGCTTGCAGCAAGGTTTGGCGCTGCTGCTGGATAAAGGCGGCCCATCAGCAGTCGCTCTTGTCGGGCACGGCCGTTATCTCAACGCCCTGGTGGTAGACTTTCTTGGTTTAGATTTTAACGGGCCTTGGCCTTTTTCCTTCGCTTCTGCTGCTGTTACTGTTTTAGAAGCGTCAGGCGGTCGGCGTCGGCTGCTTACCTTTAATGAAGAATGCCATCTGACGGGAGAGAATGATGCTTGAATTATGGATGTTGTCCAGCGGCAGCTCTGGGAATGCTGTCTACATAGCCACAGAAAACACTCGACTGTTGATTGATGCCGGCCTTAGTGGTAAGCGGCTTGCTGCCGCGCTGGGAGAAATCGGTGTCGATCCTTTTTCCCTTAGTGGTCTGCTCCTGTCTCATGACCATAATGACCATACTTGCGGCGCGGGGATCATGGCGCGTCGCTATAAAATGCCGCTTTATGCCACAGACCCAACATGGCGGGCAGCAGCCTGTAAAATGGGGCCTATACCGCAAACAATCTGCCGGCTGCTCCCCAGTTGTGGCAGCATTGCTTTTGCAGATCTTACAGTGGAAACTTTTCCTGTACCGCACGACGCAGCCGGGCCGGTAGGTTTTATTTTTCGCACCGCCAAGGCAGCCATTGCTCTTGTGACAGACTTGGGTGTCGTAACGCCAGCTATTTTAGAGCGAATGAGAGGCGTTAATTGCCTGGTGATGGAAGCCAACCATGATGAAAAAATGCTGTTGGACGGTCCATACCCTTGGTCGCTGAAGAAGCGGATTTTGGGGAACAGTGGCCATCTTTCAAACGTTTTGGCAGCGGAAGCACTGGCAAGCGTCGTTTGCCCGGCAACTACTCATGTGGTGCTTGCTCATCTAAGTGAACACAATAATTTGCCGCAGATTGCTTTTGAGACTGTCTGCGAGAAGCTAGCCATTGCCGGCCCCCACCCCGGCCGTCGTCTTTCTGTGCAGGTTGCTGAGCGCCACAGCCCCAGTTGCAACGTCCGTCTGGCATAATCAACCAGGGGGACGGTTCTGGTGGTTGCAAGTTGCAACGCTCGGTTGGCATAATCGCGCATTCTCAGGGGATAATCTTGGTTTAGAATATGTAAATTTCCTTTTAACTTCATACTTTTGTCACAACTTCTTGTTATATTAACTTTAGACTATTGTTTAAAGGGGGAAGGGTTTGTGGACTTTTTCAACGGTTTCTATCAACCACCCAAGCGGACGGGTTTTGCCGGTCTGCTTTTTGCTGCCATTGTCGGTGCCGTACTCGGCGGTTCCTTGGTAGCCTTTGTCGTTCTGCGCTATGTCGCACCTAGCGCGTCACAAGAGCTGCCGCAGCCCATGCAGCCACCTGCTGCACTTCAAGAAGTTCCTTTTGAGGCAAGGGATTTGCCAGAACATCAAAATACGGCTATCGTTCGAGCCACAGAACGGGTTCTGCCTACTGTGGTTGGAATTACCAATAAAGCTTTAGTCCAGGACATATTCGATGGCCGTTCCATTCTCCGCGAACGTGCTACCGGAACAGGCGTTATTATCGATGCGCAGGGTCACATTGTCACCAATAACCACGTTATTGAGGGAGCCACGGAGTTAAGAGTTACCTTAGGCGACGGCGTGGAATATCCGGCGCGTTTAATCGGTTCTGATGCCGCCACCGATTTGGCGGTGATAAAAATAGAGAAAAGCAACTTGCCTGTGGCCCATTTTGGCGATTCTAACGATCTTGCTGTGGGAGAGGGCGCCATTGCCATCGGCAACCCGCTCGGACTTACTTTTTCCCAGACAGTAACCGTAGGTGTCATTAGCGCCAAGCAAAGAACGGTTACAATTAATGAACATAACTTTACTTTCATCCAGACAGATGCTGCCATTAACAATGGCAACAGCGGCGGGCCGCTGGTAAATCTAAAGGGCGAAGTCATCGGCATCAATACTGCCAAAATCAAAATCCCAGGAGTGGAAGGGATGGGTTTTGCTATTCCTGCCAACACAGTGAAAAATATTACGCGCGACCTGATTGTTCATGGTCGGATTATTCGTCCTTGGATAGGTGTTTATTGGGGTGGCGATGTGGACGAAGCGCTCTCTAAGCAGTTGCAGTTGCCGGTAACATACGGCGTTTTAATTCAGGGGGCCGCGGAAGGAAGTCCGGCGGCACAAGCAGGAATTCGCCGCGGCGATGTGATTATCGCCATGGGTGGCAAAAAAATTGCCAATTTCAATGATTTGCGCAGGACGATTTTTGAATATGAAGTTGGCGCTGAAGTTGAACTTACTATAATCCGTGACGGACAGGAATTGAAGCTCTCCGTTACTTTAGCTGTACTCCCTGAGTAATGAGCATATATCTTGCTTGTGCCGAGCATATTGAACAGCTAATTGATGAATTTGTGGATCAATATGAGACCTCGCCTGATTTGAGTCGGGTTGAGGGCGAAGTCGCCGAAGCAGGCTTTGCGGTTAACTGTCGGCTTTGCGCTGCGCCCGCCCTTTATCGGCTCTCACAAAGTGGCTCTGTATGCAGATAGAAATTCTGACTGTAGGCAAAATTAAAGAGCAGTATCTTGCCGCCGGCATTGCGGAGTATTTAAAGCGGCTCAGTTCTTATGCCAATGTAATTATCCGTGAAGTTAAAGCGGAAAAAGCGCCGGAGGGTATTTCTGTTGCAGCTGAAGCACAACTGCTTGAAGAAGAAGCAGGGCGTCTCGAGGCGTTGATTAAATCGGGTACTTATTTAATTGTCCTCGACTTGGCTGGCGGACAGCTAACTTCCCTGCAGCTTGCTGCTCGGTTGGATAGCTTAGCCACAGCCGGCAAAAGTCACCTTACTTTTATTGTCGGCGGCAGCCTTGGTCTTTCGCCTAGGCTGCGCCAGAGAGCAGACTTGTGCCTTTCCTTCTCGGCCATGACCTTTCCCCATCAGCTTTTCCGGTTAATGCTTCTGGAGCAAATCTATCGCGCCCTAAAAATTAACCGCGGCGAACCGTATCATAAATAACTGGGACAAATCACCTGTCCCTTTGTCCCACGGTTGTATATTTTTCTGTCGGTAGGGCATACTAGCAGACAATCGAGGAAGTTTTAACGTCAAAGCCGTTAAGTTCAGGCCAATTTCAATACTTTGCCAAGTTCTGCTTGCTTTTCTGCCAACGCTTTGCTATAATTATCAGCAGTGGTTAAAAAGAATGAAACGCTCGAACGGTTTGACTTCTTGAAGTGGCTGAGAGTTTTGACGTATTCTTCTTTTTGATGCAAATTATTTTGTAGGAGGCCTTTAACACATGCAAGGAAGAGTAAAATGGTTTAACGCAGAAAAGGGATTTGGTTTTATCGAGAAAAATGATGGCAGTGGAGACGTGTTTGTGCACTTTTCCGCAATCCAGAGCGAAGGATTCAAGTCTCTGGAGGAAGGACAAGAAGTTGAGTTTGATGTAGTAGAGGGCAATCGTGGACCGCAAGCGGCCAACGTTGTTCGTATCTAGTATAAACTAAACAATTGTCAGCAAGTCAGGGTATTTCCGACAAACGGGAATGCCCTGATTTTATGTAAACTTGTTGCTTGACGGCAAAATTTTATGCTGACGCGGGAGGGGATTGCTTTGCAAGAGAAATATGATGTGCTAATTATTGGGGCTGGACCGGCAGCTATTTACGCAGCATACGAGCTGGTGAGCAAAAATCCCGGTTTGCATGTAGCCATGTTTGAGGCAGGGAATGATATTTATCGGCGCAGTTGTCCCATTGCCGAGAAAAAGGTTCTTCGCTGCGTTAAGTGTCACTCTTGTGATGTGATGCGCGGTTTTGGCGGCGCCGGCGCTTTTTCCGATGGTAAATTTAATTTTACGGCTAAGTTTGGCGGCTGGCTTAATGAGTATCTGCCTGAAGAAGAAGTGATGAAGCTGATAGAGTATGTTGATCAGATTAATTTGGACTACGGTGCTCCTGAACAGTGTTTCAGTACGGAAAACAGCAGTCTGGGGCGTCGGGCGCTCGCCTTTGATTTGCATTTGCTGAAGGCCAGGGTGCGACACTTGGGTACGGAAAATAATCTGCTGATTTTAAAGAAGATGTTTGAATTTCTTAAAGAAAAGTGTGATATGTTTTTTAACACCCATGTTGAGGAGATAACAAACCAGGCTGCTGAGTTTGAACTGCAAATTAAAGGTCAGCGCCGGAAGGTAGCCGCCGAATACCTGATTGCGGCTCCGGGACGGGCCGGTTCCGAATGGTTTGTGGAGCAGTGCAAAAAATTGCGACTGGAACTGATTAATAATCAGGTTGATGTAGGTGTGCGGTTGGAGCTTCCGGCTGATGTCTTCCAACATATTACCGATGAAGTATATGAAGCAAAGTTAATTTATCGCACTAAAACGTACGGAGACTTAGTCCGCACGTTTTGCATGAACCCTAAAGGTTATGTGGTTACCGAAAACACTGACGGGATTGTAACGGTAAATGGCCATAGCTACCGGGATGAGGCGTTACAGAGCAAAAACACCAATTTTGCCCTGTTGGTAAGCAACCGTTTCACCGAACCTTTTAAAGAGCCGCTTCAATACGGGAAACTGATTGCCTCTTTTTCTAATATGCTGGGCGGCGGCGTTCTACTGCAGCGCTTCGGGGATCTGCTCAAGGGTCGCAGAACTAATGAACATAGGTTGGCAAAAAGCTTTACCAGGCCTACGCTGGAAGCTACGGCCGGCGATTTAAGTTTGGTGCTGCCAAAGCGGCATCTCGACAATATCATTGAAATGATTCATGCATTGGATAAAATTGCACCGGGAACTGCTAACAGTGATACACTGCTTTATGGGGTAGAAGTAAAATTCTATAGCTCTCGGCTAAAACTGACGGAAGAATTAGAAACGGAAATTCCCAAGATGTTTGCCGTGGGCGATGGAGCGGGAATTACCCGGGGTTTATCCCAGGCCAGCGCAAGCGGAGTTCATGTCGCTCGCGTCATTAGCGGGCGCTTACCCTAGGGGTGTATGAAATTAACAAAATTGCTGGATTAAAGCCTTGCTCTGTGGGGCTAGGGCAGAATTACGCAGAGCAGGTTTTCTCTGGTCTTTTGCTTGAAATTGTGGTATAAGTTTAGCAGGATAGTCTGCAGCTTGTTTAAGGGGAGAGACGGCGTGAAATATATTGTAGTGCTTGGGGATGGGATGGCGGATTACCCGGTGGCTGCGCTGGGGGGGAAAACGCCCCTGCAGGCAGCAAATAAGCCACAGATAGATGCCCTGGCAAAAAAAGGAATATTGGGGCTTGTCAAAACAATTCCTGACGGCATGGTGCCAGGCAGTGACACGGCAAATTTAGCCGTTCTGGGTTATGACCCCAGGAAATATTATAGTGGGCGTTCGCCGTTTGAGGCGGCAAGCATGGGCGTAGTTTTGGCTGAAGAAGATGTCGCCTTCCGCTGTAATTTAGTCACACTTTCTGAGGGCGAGTCATACGGCGATAAGATTATGGTGGATCATAGCGCTGATGAAATCTCTACGGAGGAGGCCGGTATTCTTCTGGGGGAAGTGAGCCGCTGCTTGTCTACCCAAGACATTCGCTTTTATCCCGGTGTTAGCTATAGGCACTTAATGGTCTGGCGGGGTGCGCCTTTAGATTGGCGCCTTACGCCGCCTCATGATATTTTAGGCAAGGCTGTGGGAGACCATCTTCCCGGCGGCACGTCTGCCGGCATTATTAATGAGCTGTTGATTGAGAGTGCTCATATTTTACCTCGCCACCCGCTGAACCTGGCTCGGGTAGCACGCGGGTTGCGTCCTGCCAACGCCATTTGGCTGTGGGGTGAAGGGAAAAAGGCGCAGTTAGTATCTTTCAATCATAAGTATGGCTTAAAGGGAGCCGTTATCTCCGCTGTTGATCTCCTCAAGGGAATCGGCGTCTGTGCCGGGATGAAGCTGATCCATGTGGCGGGATCTACCGGCAATTTAGATACTGACTTCCGCGCAGAGGCGGAAGCAGCTTTGGCTGCCTTGCAAGATGGCATAGATTTCGTCTATCTGCATATTGAGGCACCGGATGAATGCGCTCACCGTCAGGAAACGGAAAATAAAGTAAAATCAATCGAGCTTATTGACAGCCTTACGGTTAAAACGCTGAAAGCCGGTCTTGATCGTCTGGGAGAACCGTATCGCCTTATGATCTTGCCGGACCATGCCACACCTCTTTCTCTGCGTACACATACCGCCGACCCGGTACCGTTTTTGATCTATGACAGTCAGCACGAGCAAGACGGAATTTCTCACGGTTTTGATGAACAGTCAGCCAAGGATTCCGGTTTCTATCTGGGGGAAGGCTATCGGTTGATGGATTTATTTCTGCGGAAGACGGAGGGAAAATGATGGCGCAACTTATCTATCACAGTACCCGTGGCGACGATCTGGCTGTAACTGCCGCTGAGGCAATTCTCTCCGGCATTGCCGCTGACGGCGGTTTGTATGTGCCTGCAGAAATCCCTCTGCTGACAACGCCCTTACACGAACTTGCTCAACTGGACTACCAGCAATTGGCTGTTTCTGTGTTGCGTTTGTTTCTGACAGATTTTACCGAGGAAGAATTGCGGGAGGCCGTGGCCGCTGCCTATAACAATCGCTTTGACACTGCGGAAATTGCGCCGGTAGTGGAGCATGGCGGCGTTCGCTACCTGGAGCTTTTTCACGGCCCAACCTTGGCCTTCAAAGATATGGCTCTCGCGCTCCTGCCTTACCTGATGAAACTGGCGGCCAGAAAAACTGGGCTTGATAAAGAGGTGGTTATTCTTACAGCCACATCGGGAGACACCGGTAAAGCAGCGTTGGAAGCGTTTGCCGGAGTAGAGGGGACAAGGATTATTGTTTTCTTCCCCGAACAAGGCGTTAGTCCGGTGCAGAAGCAGCAAATGGTGACGCAGGCAGGAAATAATACCTTTGTAATAGGAATAGAAGGCAACTTTGACGATGCGCAAAGCGGTGTCAAACAGCTGTTTACTGACAGAAAGCTGCTTGACGCCATGGCAGGGAAGGACTTGGTTTTTTCTTCGGCTAATTCCATCAATATAGGTCGTCTGATCCCGCAAGTAGTCTATTATTGGCACGCATATCTGCGGGTCATGGCAGACGGAGGAGTACAGGCAGGCGAACCGCTCGATTTTGCAGTGCCGACAGGTAATTTTGGTAACATTTTGGCAGGATACTATGCAAAAATGATGGGCCTGCCGGTAGGGACGTTAATTTGTGCCTCGAATGAAAACAGGGTTTTGTCTGATTTTTTTGCGTCCGGCGTATATAATAAGGAGCGGGAATTTTATTTAACCAGCTCACCGTCGATGGATATCTTGGTTTCCAGCAATTTGGAGCGCTTGCTCTGGCAGATTTGCGGGAAATCGTCCGCGCAAGTAACCGACCTGATGCAGCAGCTTGCTTCTTTAGGACGTTATCAGATTAGTGAGGCGATGAAGAGAAATCTGACGGACTTTGTAGGCGGTCATGCTACGGAAGAAGAAACGTCTCAGGCCATTCGTCAGGTCCATGAGACGGCTGGCTATCTGTTGGATCCGCATACGGCTGTGGCATATAACGTCTGGGAAAAATACCGGCAAAAAACCGGCAGCAAGACGCCGGCAGTAGTAGTTTCTACGGCCAGCCCCTATAAGTTTACCAAGGATGTAATGCAAGCGCTGAATCCGCAATACGCTGACGGAGAAGATTTTGCCCTTTTCGCCGAGATGGAAAAAATAACGGCTGTTCCCGTGCCAGCGGTAGTGAGAGGTCTGGCAAGCCGACCGGTTCTGCATAAGAGAGTATGCAAAAAAGCTGAAATGCAGCTTGTGGTTGAAAGTATTCTCGGACTGTAAGAGCAGGCCCCTCCCGTGTGCGGAGGGGTTTTGCCGGTCAGACAGACATAGTTTCAGTCACTGACTTCACAGTGTGCGAAGAATTTAAAGTTAGAGGGAGGAATAAAGATGCCATTATTTTCACAGTTTAATCTAAGCAGTGAAGTACTAAAGGCAGTTAGCATGATGGGCTTCGAAGAAGCCACCCCCATTCAGGAACAGGCCATTCCGGCGGCGCTGGAAGGGCGTGACCTGATTGGACAGGCACATACGGGTACCGGTAAAACAGCCGCTTTTGGTGTGCCGCTGATAGAAAAGCTCCAGCGGAATGTTTTATCTGTGCAGGCTTTGGTGGTTACTCCCACCAGGGAGTTGGCGGTGCAGGTGGCGGAAGAATTGAACAAGTTGGGTCAGTTCAAAGGAATTCGCACGCTGCCGGTTTACGGTGGTCAGGAGATTAACAGGCAAATTCGCGGGTTACAAAAGAATCCGCAGATTATTACGGGAACTCCGGGTCGGCTGCTTGATCATATCCGTCGCCGGACAATTCGTTTGAGCGACATTAAAGTAGTAATCTTGGATGAAGCCGATGAAATGCTAAATATGGGCTTTATCGAAGACATTGAGGCTATTTTAAAGGAAACGCCGACGGATAGGCAGACATTGCTGTTTTCCGCTACTATTCCGACGGCAATTCAACAGTTGGCCCGGCGCTTTATGCGAGACGCTAAGCTGATTACGGTGCGTTCGCAGGAAGTAACGGTGCCTAATACTGAGCAGAGTCATTTGGTTCTGGAGGAGAGACAAAAGTTTGACGTGCTTTGCCGGCTTTTAGATACCCAGTCTCCGGATCTTGCCATCGTTTTTGGCCGGACTAAGCGACGGGTAGATGAATTGTATGAAGCATTAAATAAGCGGGGGTACTCTGCTGAGGGCATTCATGGAGATATGACACAAGCTCGCCGAGACAGCGTGATGCGTCAATTCAGGGACGGCAGCATTGATGTGTTAGTAGCTACCGATGTGGCCGCCAGGGGCTTGGATATCAGCGGTGTCACCCATGTCTATAACTTTGATATCCCTCAAGATCCGGAAAGCTATGTGCATCGCGTCGGCCGTACAGGACGCGCCGGCAAGAGCGGGATGGCGGTGACGTTTGTTACCCCTCGTGAAGGGAATCAGCTGAGAGCCATCGAGCACGGGACAAGGCGCAAAATTGCCCGTCTCCCTGTTCCCACCATGCAGCAAGCAATAGAGGGGCAGCAGCGTCTGGCAGTGGAAAAACTGCTGAGAATTATTGAAGGTGAGGAGTTAACCTTTTACAATCCGCTGGCAGAAGAACTGCTGCAGGAACATTCTGCAACAACTCTTCTGGCGGCTGCGTTGAAGATGGTTACCAAGGAGCCTGACAGCACGCCGGTTAAACTGACGGAAGAGGCGCCTCGTTGGACGAATAAGCCGCAACAGTTTCCAAGAGAAGGATTCAAAAATAACCGGCACAATAACGGAGGGAAACCCAGGCCAGTCGGACGAGGCCGCCGCCCCCAAAAATAAGGGGCAAATAATTAGCAATATCACGCGAGAGGGTGGATAATGTGCAAAACCCCGTGGCAACTATTGAAATGGCAGACGGAGGCGTTATTACGGTTGAGCTGGATATTCAGGCGGCTGCCAATACAGTAAAAAATTTTATTGCGCTTGCAAAAGACGGTTTCTATGATGGGTTGATCTTTCATCGTGTTATTCCAGGCTTTATGCTCCAGGGGGGCTGCCCGCAAGGTTCCGGGATGAGTGGGCCTGGTTATACCATTAAAGGGGAGTTTAGCAAAAACGGCGTTCCTAATCCAATACTGCATAAGCGGGGCGTGATTTCCATGGCCCGTACGGCAGCTCCAAATTCAGCCGGGTCACAGTTTTTTATTATGGTGGCCGACTCGTCGCATCTAGACGGACAGTATGCGGCCTTTGGCAAAGTGAGCGAGGGAATGGACGTGGTGGACCGGATAGTGTCTGTCAAGCGGGATTATGCTGATAAGCCGCTGGAGGATCAGCAAATCAAAAAGATTACTGTGGAGACCTTCGGCGCCGATTATGGGCAAGTAGAGAAGCTGGCAAAAAGCTAACCGAAAAGGCTCAGTTAATGTCGGCAGAAGGCTTTTGTGAGAACAGCTTACAGCCTTTTGGAGGAACTTTCGCCATGCGTGAGGTTTACCTGGATAATAGCGCTACCACACCGGTGTTGCCGGAAGTAGCTGCTGTAATGCACAAAATTCACACCGATACCTACGGCAACCCTTCTTCGCTGCACCGGATGGGTGTGGAGGCGGAAAAAATCAAAAGAAGGGCACGGCGTACGCTGGCAGACGCTTGCAGTGTTAAAGAAAGTGAGATTTACTTTACCTCCGGCGGAACGGAAGCAAACAATTTGGCAGTAATGGGTGTGGCTCGGCGCCTGCGGCGCCGAGGTCTGCACTTGGTTACTACTCAGGTGGAGCATCCGTCAGTGCTTTATGCCTGCCGCTTGCTGGAGCAGGAAGGGTTTGCTCTTACTTATCTGCCGGTAGATAGAGAGGGCATAGTCTCGCCTGCTGCGGTCGCAGATGCCATGCGAGCCGACACTCTGCTAGTCAGTGTAATGCACGTTAACAATGAAGTGGGCGCAATTCAGCCGCTTGCGGAAATTGGCGCGCTGATTAAAAAGAATAATAGCGAGACGCTTTTTCATGTTGATGCAGTTCAGTCCTTTGGTAAATTACCGGTACAACCGCTACTTTGGCAGGCAGATTTAGTGACTTTTTCTGCCCATAAACTTCACGGTCCTAAAGGAGTTGGCGCTTTATACAAGCGCCAAGCAGTTCACATGGAGCCCTTTTTTCATGGCGGGGGTCAGGAGGATGGTTTGCGGCCCGGAACGGAAAATATGGCCGGCATTGGAGGGTTTGCCGAGGCAGCCCGCCTAGCCACAGCCAAACTGTCTGCTCATGCCTTAGCCCTTAGCAAGCTGAAAAAGAACTTTTCTGCGGGAATATTGGCGGCAATCCCGGATATCTGCTGGAACAGTTCGGAGGAAGGCGCCCCTCATATCCTTAATATTAGCGTGGCAGGTACGCGGGGTGAAGTGTTGGTTCATGCCTTGGCAGAAGAGGGCGTTTATATTTCTACTGGCGCCGCTTGTCACTCGCGGCGACCGGAGTTAAGCCATGTGCTGCTGGCCATGGGCCGTAAGGAGAAAGATGTTGAAGCGGCGCTGCGCTTTAGCTTCTCGCCGTTAAATACTGAAGAAGCGCTGGTTTATGCGCTGGAGAAACTACAGGCTGCTGTTTTGAGCATCCGGAGAGTGACGCGGAGGTAGGCAGGCAGGATGAAAGAATTGTATCTGGTTCGTTACGGTGAAATCGGCCTAAAAGGAAAGAACCGCAAATTTTTTGAAAATAGATTGACCGCCAACATAAAAAGAGCTTTGCAAACGGTGGCGCGCTGCAAAGTTTACCAAACCCATAGTCGTAATTTTGTGGCAGTGCTGGACGGAGATCCGGCTCTCGTGCTTAACCGCTTAACCCAAATATTTGGGATTGTTTCCATTAGCCCGGTGGCCATAGCCGCGTTAGAGCTGGAGGCAATTAAACTGGTTGCGCTTCGGGAGTTTGCTGCGGTGGCACGGCCTGGCTTGCGTTTTAAGGTGGAGACAAGGAGGGCCAACAAACAGTTTCCGCTAAAATCACCGGAAGTGAGCAGGGAAGTGGGGGCTTACCTGTTGACAGAGATGGCAGATTTGGTGGTAGACGTGCGTACTCCCGAGGCGGTGCTGGAGGTTGAGATCCGGGAGCACGAGGCCTATCTCTACACTCAAACTATTCCGGGTCCCGGCGGCCTGCCGGTGGGGGTTGCCGGCAAAGGTCTGCTGTTGCTTTCCGGCGGCATTGACAGCCCGGTGGCCGGCTGGTTAGCGCTTAAACGCGGGGTTACTCTGGAAGCCGTTCATTTTCACAGTCATCCGTTCACCAGTGAACGAGCCAAGGAGAAAGTTTTTGATTTGTGTCGCGAACTGACTCGTTACGGTGGAAAGATTAAGCTGCATCTAGTTCACTTTACAGAAATCCAAAGCGAACTGCGTTTGAAAACGCCGGAGCGGCTGACAATCACCTTAATGCGCCGGATGATGCTGCGGATTGCAGAGCGGCTGGCGGAACAGCAGGGCGCTTTAGCGCTGATCACGGGAGAGAGCTTGGGGCAGGTGGCCAGCCAGACGATGGAAAGCATTAATGTGATTGAGCGGGTTACAGTCATGCCGGTTTTTCGTCCGCTTATTGCGCTCGATAAAACAGAAATAGTTATTATCGCCCAGCGGATTAACACCTACCCAATTTCTGTTCTTCCCTATGAAGACTGCTGCACCGTTTTT
The DNA here is from genome assembly GCA_018333635.1 of Dethiobacter sp. GTDB lineage: Bacteria > Bacillota > Dethiobacteria > Dethiobacterales > Dethiobacteraceae > GPS1B09. The sequence continues at coordinate 6,000 of JAGXTL010000060.1, read as the reverse complement.
TTGCCGGAATATCCTGTCACACGTCCGCAGTTGGCTGAGGTAGAAGAAGCAGAGACTGTTTTAGACGTTGAATCTCTAATAGAAAATAGTCTGACAAATGTAGAGGTTTACCTATACCATGGGGACGGTTCTGGTGGTTGAAACCACCAGAACCGTCCCCATGGTTAAGAGAGAGCTCTGACAAAAGAGGCGATTCGCTCCATGCCTTTTACGAGCTGCTCCATGCTAACGGTGTAAGACAGGCGCACATAAGTAGGGGCGGCGAAACTGATGCCGGGCACTACTGCCACCTGAAAGTGTTCCAAAAGCAGCTCGGCGAATTTTGCGCTGTCAGTCAGTTGCTTATCTAAAAAATTGCGGCCCAGCAGACTGCTTGTGTCCATCAAAACATAGAAAGCGCCGGTCGGCTCAATACAGGAGAGTCCTGGGATGGAGGCAATTTGCTGCACCAGATAGTCTCGTCGCTTGGCAAACGCGGTCCTCATCTCTGCCACGCATTGCTGCGAGCCGGTGATGGCAGCCAGCGCTGCCTTCTGGGCGATGGAATTAGGGTTGCTGGTGGCGTGGCTTTGTACGCTGCTCATTATCTGGGCAATTTCCCTGCGGGAGGCGGTATAGCCGATGCGCCAGCCGGTCATAGAGTAGGTTTTGGAGACACCGTTGACCACGATGGTAAGATCTTTTATTTTCTCGTTGAGGGAGGCGATGCTCACATGTGCAAAATTGCCGTAGATTAATTTCTCGTAGATTTCATCTGAGATTACATATAAATTGTGGGACACGGCAACGTCGGCCACCGCTTCCAGTTCTTCCCGGGTATAGACTTGTCCTGTGGGATTATTGGGGCTGTTAATCAGAATCGCTTTAGTTTTTTCCGTTAGAGCGCCAAGTAATTCCTGACGGGTAAGCTTAAAGCTATTCTTTTTCTGCGTTTGTACAATTACGGGCACCCCGTCGTTTAGTTTGACTATCTCCGAATAGCTGACCCAGTACGGCGCAGGAATAATCACCTGGTCGCCCGGATTTAGAAGCGCGGCAAAAATATTGGTCAGGGAGTGCTTTGCCCCATTGCTCACGACAATTTCGGCGGGTTGATAAGATAAGCCGTTATCCTCCAGGAGTTTTCGACAAATCGCCTGCTGCAAATCAAGCGAACCGGCGACTGGGGTATACTTGGTGAAGCCGCCGGCAATTGCTTTAATAGCTGCTTCCTTAATATGATCCGGGGTATCAAAGTCCGGTTCGCCGGCTCCAAAGCCGATTACATCAATCCCCTCACTTTTTAGCTGCTTTGCCTTGGCGTCGATGGCCAGCGTAGGTGAGGGAGTGATTGACAGCGCTTTTCTTGACAGCATCGGGTACGCACTCTCCTTTGCGGGGCTTTTGTCAATGTGCCTATTGTCAGCCATGGTGCTTACGAAATCTTTCCATGAATTCAGCAAGTTTTTCGCAGCCTTCACTGCTCATGGCATTATAGACGGAAGCACGTATGCCTCCAACAGAGCGGTGACCTTTTAGCCCAACAAGCTTCACCGCCGCCGCTTGCGTTAAGAATTGCTTTTCCAGCTCTGCCGTCGGCAGACGAAAGGTAATGTTCATTAAGGAGCGGCTGTCTTGCCGGGCGTGCCCCTGATAGAAATTATTGCTGCTGTCAATTCCTTCATAAATAAGCGCCGCTTTTTCTGCATTAAATTTGCCGATATAGGCTAGCCCGCCCTTTTCTTTCAGCCATTCCAGCACCAGTTTCAGTAGATAGACGCCAAAGGTGGGCGGGGTATTGTAGAGGGAATCGTTTTTAGCATAAATATCATAGCGAAGCATGCTCGGCAGCGATGAGGGTACCTGTTCGAGCAGTTCTTTGCGGATCAATACTACGGTTACTCCGGCCGGACCAAGATTTTTTTGGGCGCCTGCATAGACTAAGGCAAATTTGCTGTAATCAAGCGGGCGGGAAAAAATATCGCTGGACATATCGGCTATTAAAGGGACGCCGCATGTCTCCGGAATGTAGTGCCACTCAGTGCCAAAAATAGTGTTGTTGGTGGTAATATGCAGGTAAGCAGCATCTCTGTCTAGCGCCAATTCGTTTTGACGGGGAATTTCGGTAAAGTTTTGGGCCGCCGTCGTAGCAGCCACGCGAATTTCAGCGATTTTTTTGGCCTCTTCATAGGCTTTTTCCGCAAACTGTCCTGTAAGCACATAATCTGCAGATTTGCCGCGGAGGAAGTTTAGAGGGATCATGCTAAACTGGAGGCTGGCACCGCCTTGGAGAAAAAGCACGCGGTAATCGTCTCCCACACCGGCCAGTTCTTTAAATAGTGCTTCCGCGCTGTAGATAATCTCTTCGAATTCTTTTGAACGGTGAGATATCTCCAGCACCGACATGCCTGTGTCACGATAGTTTAAAAAGGTGGAATGAGCCTTTTCAAGCACGGCAAGCGGGAGAGCGGCCGGGCCTGGGTTGAAATTGTAAACACGGTCCATTTTAATACCTCCAGTTAGGAGAATTTCTTTTTATTATAATCTAAGTTGATAAAATACCGCAAGAATCTCTTTTTTTGCGGATATATTTTTAGCGGCTCACTGCTTGAAGGCAGGATGAAGCCGGCAGTCTTTCGTTCGATCGGCTGCGCAAAAAGATATTTGACAGCAGCTTAAACGGCTGTTAACATAGTAAACAGATAGGAAACACAGCCTCTTCTCTCCGAGAGAGGTTTACTTATTGCCAATAAACGTCAACAAACAAGGAGGAATATAAATGACAAAAAATTATCGCTTTGACACACTGGCCGTTCATGCCGGTCAGGTGCCGGATCCCGCCACAGGTTCACGCGCTGTACCCATTTATCAGACCACTTCATACGTTTTTCAGGACACAGAGCATGCGGCTCGTTTGTTTGGCTTGCAGGAGTTTGGCAATATTTACACCCGCATTATGAACCCGACTACCGATGTGCTGGAAAAACGTGTGGCTGCTTTGGAGGGCGGCGCTGCGGCACTCGCCGTTTCCAGTGGACAGGCGGCAATTGCGCTGTCGTTGTTAAATTTGACGCGTCCCGGTGACGAAATTATTTCTGCGAATAGCCTCTACGGCGGGACCTACACCCTCTTCACATCTACTTTTCCAAAGTTTGGTGTGACAGTGCGCTTTGTTGACCCAAAGGTGCCGGAAAGCTTCCGCGCGGCCATTACTGAAAAGACTAAGGCAATTTTTGCTGAAACCATGGGTAATCCCAAGCTGGATGTGCTCGATATTAAAGCGGTGGCCGCTATTGCCCATGAAGCCGGAGTGCCGCTGGTGGTGGATAGTACAGCTACCACACCCTATCTGCTCAGACCAATTGAGCACGGTGCCGACATCGTCGTCCACTCGCTCACCAAATTTATTGGCGGTCATGGCACATCAATTGGCGGCATTATTGTCGATTCCGGTAAATTTGATTGGGGCAATGGCCGTTTCCCAGACTTTACAGAGCCGGATCCCACCTATAACGGATTACGCTATCTTGAAGCCTTTGGCGGCTTGGCTTATATCCTTAAGGCTCGTGTTCAGCTGCTGCGGGACATGGGTACCAGCCTTTCCCCGTTCAACTCTTTCTTGTTCCTGCAGGGGCTGGAGACACTGCATCTGCGGCTGCAGCGGCACTGTGAGAATGCCTTGGCTGTGGCAGAGTATTTGGCCGCCCATCCGGCGGTAGCCTGGGTTAATTATCCCGGATTACCGGGGCATCCTTCCCATGAGTTGGCTAAAAGATATTTGAGTAAAGGATATGGCGCTTTGCTAGGCTTTGGCATTCGCGGAGGGCGGGAAGCAGGAAAACGTTTCATTGATTCGCTAAAATTATTTTCGCATCTTGCTAACATCGGTGATGCTAAGTCTTTAGCGATCCATCCCGCCACGACTACCCACTCGCAGCTAACGCCGGAGGAGCAAGTCAGTGCAGGTGTGTCTGCTGATTATGTCCGCCTTTCCCTTGGGCTGGAGGATAGTCAAGATTTGATTGCAGATTTGGCGCAGGCTTTAGCGGAGGCATCAGCTTGATAGCAGGATTTGCTTCCTTTTTGTCAAGAAAAAAGGGTTTTTCTTGTGGTTGTGGAAATACTTTAGCAAAGCCATTTTATCCGCTTTGGCTTGCAAATTCATTTTTGTCTCAGGGAGGCCGCCATGCTTTTATGGAGAAGAGAAGTAGGTTCTTTTGCCGCTAATTGTTATTTGATTGCCTGCGCTGAAACTAAAGAAGGTATAATCATTGATCCCGGCGCGGAGGCTAAGCAAATTTTAAAAATGGTGGAAGATGCAGCCGTAACAGTTAAATATATTGTCAATACCCATGGCCATGTAGACCATGTAGGCGCTAATGAGGAAGTGCGCCAAGCAACCGGAGCGCCCATTCTGATCCATGAAGCCGACGGGGAAATGTGCAAGAAACCGCATGCCAGCCTTTCGGTTTTTATCGGCAAATTGCAGTTGGCCGAACCGGATCGTTTTATTAAAGAAGGGGATAAGCTTACCGTAGGAAATTTGACGGTGGATGTGATTGAAACGCCGGGACATACCAAAGGCTCGATTACTTTGCTGGCGGATGGCAAACTATTTACCGGTGATACGCTTTTTTCCGGTTCCGTTGGCCGCACCGACCTGCCCGGCGGCTCCCACGGGGAATTAATCTCTTCCATCAAAGAAAAACTGCTCATTTTTCCAGATTTGACCATTGCTTATCCAGGCCACGGCCCGGAAACGACTATTGCCGACGAAAAAAAATATAATCCTTTTTTACGTTAAGTGGGATTGTCTTGTTGAGAATGCTTGTTAAAGGTGTGTAAGAGAGGGGAAGCAGTATTATGAAAAGGGCTGTTGTTTCATTTTTCCTGGCAGTGATTCTTGTGTTCCCATTTCTCCTAACTGTAAAGGCGGAAGCAAGCGTGGCTGCTTCCGACCCTCAAATTGCGGTGAGATTAAGTAATTTTTTAGGAAATCGGGAAGCAGTCACTTTTGCCGTTGTGGGCGAGTATATAATCAGCGCCGACAATCTCCGACTGGAGCAAAATGTGAGATTTACGGTGAGGAGAGAGAACTCGGAACTCGTGCTTTTTAGGGGAAGCGAAAGATTGGGCAGTTACGGGAATTCGTTTACAGTAAGGCCTCTAAGCTATAACACTAATTCATTTATTACAATTGAGAGCCCAACTGCCATTCTTGATTATCTGGGAGAAATTACTTTTACTATTGAAAGTGGGCAATTTATTCGCCCGATAAATAGGCTTCCATTGGAAGATTATCTCAAAGGCGTTGTGCCGCGAGAAATGCCGGCCTCTTGGCCGATTGAGGCGTTGAAGGCTCAGGCGGTCGCCGCGCGGACTTTTGCTTTGCGGCGCGTAAATCAGGTTATTGGTGATACGCAGCAGTTTCAGGTTTACGGAGGTTTTCCCCGGGAGTCCAGGACCTCCTTGGCAGTTGAGGAAACTCGCGGGCAAGTGTTGTTTTTCAACAATGCTTTAGCGGAGACGCTGTATTCTTCCAGTAACGGAGGATTTACGGAGAGCAATATCAATGTCTGGGGAGGGGCTCAGCTTACATATTTGCCAAGCCAAACAGACCCCTTTGATCCGCAAAACGGCTGGGCAGTCACTTTGCACAGACAGCAAATAGATTTGGCCGGCCGAGAGCTGACGAATCCGGCATCATGGTGGAGCAGCGTCAATGAAAGAGATTTAGTGATCGCAAACAATCTCAGGTTATGGTTAGCCCGCAATGGTTTTACCGGTTTAGAGCTGAAAATTGTTGCTATCTCTGACTTGCAAATATCGGAGGAAAGAAACTCAAGCGGCAGGAGGGTATTGGGCAGCATAGCGCTGGAATTTATTAGCAGACGAGCTGACGGCACGTTTGTTATGAATGAGAACGGGAGCCTGAGGATTACCAGGAGCGAACATAGCAATCTTCCTATTGCCACTCTTCGTGCGATGTTAGGCACCATGCAAATGAGAAGCGTTCTTGTT
>JAGXTL010000065.1 GCA_018333635.1 Dethiobacter sp. | reverse complement strand
CCGGTATAATGACCAAGCTATCCCCGTTCGCCCAACGGTTTTTATACAATCTTTAGGCTATACCGAGCTTTCTGCAGCCTTCGTTCTTAATATTTATCGCAGCGTTTACATCTCTGTCTAGTATTTTACCACATTCCTGACAAGTCCAATTCCTGTCGCTTAATAATAATTCACTATTTTTATGATTGCAATAATGGCAAAGTTTACTGGATGGATGCCATTTATCAATAACAACAAGTTGTTTGCCTTGTTCGGCTTGCTTTAGCCCTTGCTGGGTATAATTTACAGACTATTCATGAGCTAGATACCGAACAAAAATATGGAATTGCTCAACCGTCAGAACTCATAAATTTGGCGGGATGGATAGTAATCAGTGATAACATAGGGAATGAAGCGACGGGATATAGACAAAAAACTAAAAGCAGCTGGATGGGTCATAGCCACCGGTAAAAAACATGACATGGCCAAACACCCTAATAAACCCGGAGTAAAGATCCCTCTCCCGCGACATAAAGAAATACCAGAATACACAGCAAGGGGTATCATAGAAGCAGCGGGGTTGAAATAACCCGCTATAGGCTCCCTTAAAAAAATAATGAAAGGTGGTCAAAAATACTAATGAAATATGTTTATCCCGCTATATTTACTTTTCTTCCCTCGGGTGAATATGATGTTCGCATTCCTGATTTGCCTGGATGTATAACTTTCGGCCATAACCTGGCGGATGCAATTGAAATGGCCGAGGATGCTGCGGCGATGTGGTTATGCTACGCGGAAGATAGCCGGGAAAATATCCCGGTTCCATCGGAAAAGATAGTCGCAGTTCCCCCGGGCTTTGTCAATTTCGTTGTGGCGGATACAGATAAATACCGCCGTGAAAACGACAGCCGGTCGGTAAAGAAAACACTAACTATTCCCGGCTGGCTAAACTCTAAAGCGGAAAAGGCTGGCATTAATTTTTCTCAAACTCTGCAACACGCTTTAATAAAACAACTTGATATTTTTGAAGAAAAACAGCTCTGAGCGGCTGTTTTCTTTTTAGACCCATGTCCATAAAAACGTTCCTGCTGCTGCCGAAGGTGTCTATAGTTGGACAGTAAATTCGGAGCGGCTTGACGGCAAGTACAGAATAAAGATTCTATCCGTCAGGCGTCGAAGAAATGACTGGCCGGAGCAAAGATTACTTTACTATCACGGGTGAATCCTTGATTACGTGGATGACAAATGAATCATTTTTTAGTTGAATAAGCTTGAAATTCGATGCATCGCCGGTTCAGGCAAAAGGTAACTATCAGAAATTTTGTAGTTCCGGGATGCTGTCAATAATCTCCTGCATGGTAAAGGAAATACAGGCCAGACGTGTAGATGAAACAGGCTCATCCTCTTTATAAACTTCAGACAGGTAATAATGATCCCCCTAAAATCCGGAGGTCCTTCAATGCCCCTCCTCGTGATGATCTCCAGTCTAGTAAGATGAATCATCACTAAATCCGGTTTGCGGACTTCGGTAACCGATAAGATAAGATCAAAAGGAGCCGGTATTACAACATATTCATTTGAACAATCCCGGTCGATGCAATTCAGAATTTCCTATATAACAAGTTGATGCACCACACTTAAGCCTAGTGTCAATGCTTCTAGCTGGCCATTGTTGATTTCATACCGCGTTCCGTCATCCTGTAGTTTTGCATAAGTTTCGTATGTTTAAGTAAGTGTTCCGGCTTTGTAGTTTTTTTGTCTTTTACCACAGCCAGTCCCCCTTAAAACTATTTATCCCATTATACCAAACAGGGTTTTTGCTTTACAACCCCTGACATATGCTTAAAGCACCCCTAGGGGGACAGGTGATTTGTCCCACTCGTCCACGCGACCACAGAAGAATATCTATTTTTGAACGACCTTTGTTGACGGCCCGCCATGATAGAAAATCTTACATTTATGCCAACTTTAATCCGAAATTAATATTGTTTCCGACGTAATGGGGGGTGTCGCAGGACGATTCCTTTTCGGGCGGGTTTGAAACCCGCCCCTACCTGACAAGGTGCTCAGGTTTGGAGATCCGTCGAAGGGGCGGCAGCCCGTAGGGGTGGGTTTCAAACCCGCCCTGCAAAACGCGTCAGTTGATAGAAAACGCGAAGCGTCTTTTCTATCTGGTTCCTAATTTTATCAGATAGGGGGTATAACCGCCGTGACGCTGCCGGAACAGAGGAAACCGCAGTTGATGAAGTTTTGTAAAGATACTGATCATGCACGGGATTGACCGCTATGCATGGTAGCGATCTCCACACAACGGGTGTTACTTATGAAAACTGGTTGAACTGTTTTTTCCTGCTTTGCCGTTTGCGGAAAAAGCAGATGCCGCGCTTTTTGGTGATCGAATTGGCAGATGGTGGTATTGCTTACCTCTTTTTTGCTCATTATTGGAGGATTACATAGTATCGTAAAACTTATCGCTGTGGTAAAGAAATTTTTGGGATAGCCTGAGAGCTGGAAATTTAAGAAGATAATGTTATGAAAGGAGTCTCAAAATTGAGTAACAAGTCAATTAAAATAATGCTTTTAGGGATTATGGTAATGCTATTTGGCGGATTTATTGTGTTAGATCCAGCAAGTAACTTAGGTGGTATTGAACTTTTAATAATCTTTATAGGATTGACAATTGGCATTTTTGGTATGATTGAAAGAGATTAGATTCACGTATTACAATTTTCCCCTTTCCAGCAAGCATGGTAAAAAAAAGATTATTGCGATTCTATACCGTATACGAACTGGATCAGGAGCCGGGAATTTCGTACGTTGGTGTTCAGCCGGAAATCATGATTATGGGGCCGGAACTACAAACATATGACCTAGATGCCACCAGATGCGAATTTCCGCTTGTCTTAACAATCTTTGGGGCGGGAGACGGAACAGCCAGCTACCGAAGAAAGGACCATGGCTTTGAGAAAGAAGTATCTGGGAGGAACTAAGGATGGAGGAGAGTTATGTTAGATCAAAATGTGCTTATCCTTGTATGGCTACCACTGACATCGGCAGTAGCAATTAACTTGATCCGTCGAAACGCGAGTTTTGTCCGCACGTTTTGTATGCTTATGCTTACGACCTATGTGTGCGCTCTGGTGGCCGTGACTTTATTTCCGATTCCATTCCAAGCGGAACTGCTAGATCTACGGAGGAGCGAGCAAGTAATTTTTAATAACTATTACCCGTTTAGGACTATAAGTGATGTATTAGCTCATGGGAACACAAGGGTGCTGCTGCTTCAGTTGGGAGGGAATTTATTTCTTCTCATTCCGTTAACTCTTCTCCTGCCCATTCACCTTATTTATTGCATTGTAAATGTTCCTCCCTGTGCTACTAACCTTTTGCAACAGTTACGAGGGGGGATTGGAATGCTTGGAAAGTATAAGGGTTATGGGACGCTCATTTTGACTGTCTTGCTTTTGTCCCTGCCCTTGCAGGCGGAGGCAACTGTGCCTGTGTCCAGCGGTTATATAAGCCCGGGAGAAGTTGTTTTTATTGCGATGCATTATGAGGATGTGAGCCCTGTCGGACCGCTGCAAGTAAAACTGGAGCAGGATCTTATAGCCATCGAACATGTTTTTAAAACACTGCAAAGAGAGGGCAAGCTCGACCAGGATTTCCCAAGGCTTGTCATCGTTGCCGCAAAATATTATGAGCTGGAAAACAGGTTTGAGACAGCACCGGCAGTGCTTTCTCTCACTAATTCCGCTACCTTAGTTTGCAATCATCCAGAATCGTCTCAGTTTGAACCAAAGGAATTGGGTTCGGCTTATGTGATAAGTATAAGCACCGGGCTTTTAAACTATAGGGATTTAATGGCTTTGATGCTTCTTGCAGGAGGGCTGAACGACCAATATCCCAGAATAACGATTAATAGTGAAGAAGAGTTGGCTGTAGGAGTGAAACATCCCGATTTTGAAAGCTTGCTGAATTTTGAGGTTAAAAATGAAGAATATGGTCCTGCTATTGGCGGATATATTATAGCCTCCTTATGGAGGGCGGAAGAGATGCTTTATTCTTTGATGGATAAAGATGGTAACAAAGTACTTGACCTCTTGCCTGCAGGTATCTATAAGGGCAGGCCGTCATGGGCGCCTGCACTGCGTCCCGAGTTTCACGGGCGAATCTTGGCGTATGCCTCTGAAGAACAGGTGAAGATTCACGATCTAGCAAAGGGACATTACCATGCTCTAAGCCTTGACTTTACTTTTGCCGACACTGCCATTCATGAAATATGGCGAGATGGAGTTCAGCGTGTGCGTTTTGCGATGCATGCTACAGAAAACAAGATATACGTGTTGCCATTTGCCGCTAGAGAATTTTATATAAGCGTTGTATATTCATTGGATTTGGATACGGGTGAATGGGCAAGGGAGTTAGCAAGTGAATTAGGAGATCTTACCCTCTTGTCCGAGGTTTGGACAAATATAGAAAATCGTGTTTGGACTGAATTCGTGTCTGCAGTGCCTGATGGAAAAATTCTGAATATTGATATTTTGACTGAGGAATTGACTGAAAATCAAAATTTCCCTCATAAGAAAAATGTTGCTTGGCCATGGCTTATCTTATTAATCATTCCCGGGGCGATGCTCATCTATTATATAAGAAAGCCTTGGAAACCCCAGGGTTGAAGTATTTTTGTTCTTGGAAAATTATAGGATCCTAAGGCAAGAGAATAATTCCCCTCCGGTGGAGGGGTGGCGCAAAGCGCCGGGGTGGTTACCTACGATGGAGTTTCTGCCTTCTAGGGGCTCGTGTTTGAGAGTTTGTTGAGGCGTTATTCGACCACCCATAGGGGGACAGGTGATTTGTCCCATTCGTCCACGCGACCACCCCGCCCTTGCGGGCACCCCTCCAGGGGAGGGGAATTTTTGTAGCAGGAAATTAATATTGTTTCCGACGTAATGGGGGGTGTCGCAGGACGATTCCTTTTCGGGCGGGTTTCAAACCCGCCCTGCAAGACGCGTCAGTTGATAGAAAACGCGAAGCGTCTTTTCTATCTGGTTCCTGATTTTATTAAGGGGGGTATAACCACCATGACGCTGTCTGAACAGAGCAAACCGCAGTTGATGAAGTTTTGTAAAGTACTGATCATGCTGCTAGTTGTTTGTCTTCCAGCACTTTTTCTCCTGGATTTTCATTTGGCTACCCCGGACGAAGAACTGCCGCTGCTGGAGGAACAACTGCCCGCGTTTCAGGTTTTGTCGCCTTTGATTAAAAACAACGTGGACCTTGGCAGTCCCCAGTTCGTCTTCCTGATGCAAGGCGCCAAACCGCTAACTTATGTGGCCAGCCAGGAAGAGCGGCGTCTAGCGGCATCTCTCTTAGCAAAGATAGTGCGGGAAGGCAAGGGCGAGGTCGTGGCACGGGGACCATGGCACCAGGTCTGGCCGCGGCAGGGTTTGGAGATACTGGCCGGCTGCCCCGGGCTTCGTTTCTACTACGGCAGAACAGGAGATCATGAAGCAAAATGGACGGCTGAAATCCTCACTGAATTCACGGTTTTGGGGATGCCGGGGGACGTTACGGGCTCGCTGCTCTTTCATCTCAACGCCGCCTACATCGTTATAGATCCGGAGGATAATGCCGCCTGGCTGATTACCATGGCGTACGGTCTGCCCGATGAACGCAGCCTGCGCAGCTTCGATACTTACGGCTATACCCGCAGCGGCGAAACAATGATTGTCAGGCTGAAGGCTGATGCGGAGCAGACAGCAGAACTGGCAGCGTTGCTCGCCAGGCTAAAGGAGCAGTTGCCGCTTCCTCAGTCGTCAATCACGGATATACAAAAACGGATAAAAGAAGCGGAGCAAGAAGGCAGATGGCAGGACGCCGCGCAAGCTTATGAGGAATTACTGAGCGCCGGAGGCTTTGCCGTCAGATTTGATCCCATGTTTTATTTTAACATGGGAAAAGCGCGTATTAGGGCGGGCATACACTGGGAGTATGCGATAATGAGCATTTTGGAGGCCTCTTATCTGGCTGAGCAACAGGGCGAAAAAAGACTGCTTGGCCAAATTGCTGCTTACTTGTCGGACTATCTGAAAAGCGGCGCGCCTATCCAGGCAGGTCATAGATACGGGATCGACCGCTTTGCCTGGCAGCGGCTGGTGGAGCTTAATCCCCGCGACGGGCACTACTGGTGGAAACTGACGGAACTGTTTCTACCGGCGTTGCCGTTTGCGGAAAAAGCAGACCCCGCACACCCCGGTGATCGCCGGGCGGCAGGGCTGCACTTCAGGCGGGCCGGTGAACTGATATTGTCAGAAGGGCAGTTGGCGGAACAAGATCCCGCAGCGCCCGCCGCGGAACAAGATCCCGCAGCGCCCGCCGCGGAACAGGAACGGCGAGAGGCCGCGCGGCAAATGATAGCAGCGCATTTTAAGCGGGGGCTGGAGCTGGAGAGGGATCACCCGTATGGCAATTACCTGAAAGGGATCTATGCGGAAATTGTTGCCGCTGATTTAGAACTTGCCGCAAAGCAGATGGAAAAGGTTTTGGCGCTGCTCCCCGGTCAACCCAATGCCTTGCGCCGCCTCCTGCAGTATCAGGCCTTGCCGGCAAAGCAGGAGTATGATGCCTCCTGGGACTTCAGCCAGCCAAAGGAAAAATACGGGAGGGGTGGTCCAGCGGTAAGCTGGTCTCCCGACGGCCGTAAACTGGCGGTAATGGTTCATGTTTCCGAACCGGATTACCGGCAGGATTTGCTGCTAGTGGACCGTGCGAGCGGCAAGATAACAAGGCTGGCAGGGCGGCGCGCGGACAGGCTGTTCTGGTCTCCTGACAGCGAGTGGCTGTATACACACGATTCCCAAACCGCTTTGTTAAAAAGACTACGGGGGGACGGCAGCAAAGAAAGTGTTCTGGCTCGTGAGGCTCAATTCCCGGCGCTTAGCCCGGACGGCAAGCAGATTGCCTACAGCAATAACGGCATCTGGCTGATCAGCAGCAGCGGCGGCCTTCCCCGGCAACTCAGCGCAGGCAAGGAGGATACCATGCCTTTGTGGTATCCCGATGGCCGACATCTGCTTTTTGCCGCAGACAGCGGGCGGGCCAGCGTGGAGTATCGGCCGGTCTGGCGGATACTCACCCGTCTGAACATTGACAACCCGGAGAAAAGGGAAATCTTAGTGAGAGAGGCGCAAGTATATTCGGCCTATGATTGGCTTATTCCCGGGCAGGTGCTGGGCGTGAGCACCGGTTGGGATGACGCTTGGAACTGGTGGATGCTTCATCAGTCAGGGGAGATTGGGGAGACGCCGCAATGGACTCTTGGGTATCAGTTTTTCGCCTGGTTGCCGGGTAAAGGCGTTGCCGTGCTTGCCCACAACGCGCAGGACGGCGTCTCGATGCTGGAGATCCGGGATGTAAACGGCAAGATCCTATACAGCAGTCAGTTTTGCGGCTTTATGAGCTTTCCGCCGCTGGAGCGTGTCTGGCTTATCCAAGGCTCTCCCTGCGGAAAGTTTCTGGCCGTTGCCATCCAGGGGCCGGGAGGAGGAAATCTTTGGGTTGTCAATGCTGGGGAAAACCTTGATTTCCGCTTGATTGCTCCCCTGAATAACGAGAGTATCTTTTGGTCCCCGATCAGTCGGGAGATTGGCTGGTTTGACGGCAGAACACTGAAGGTGCGTTTAATAGTTGGGATATTGTCTTACGTCCATTTTATCTGATTCACAACGTCGCCGCACAATTCGACGGGGGTGCTTTTCTGCTGTGCATATTATTCGCAATTATGTCTGCAGGGGCTTACCTATTTCTACGAGTATTTATAAACGGAGTTGATTAGATGAAAAGAATATGCATTTTGATAGCAGTCGTCACCTTTGTGGCAATGGGACTTAGCGGTTGTTTTAGCAATGAAGCTGAAATAAGAGTATTTACAGACAGCACAGGTGTGCAGTGGCGAATTTTATTCGAAGATGAAGACGGATATCAGTTAATTATCACTGAGTATGTACACGGATTAACGCAATACAATAGTATAAATGTTTATACATTTTTAGGAAAAAGTGATAGATTAGGACCCGCTTTGAATGCATGGTTTGCCAATACATTAGCCCCTGAGCTAAGAGAAGTTGCGCTAGTTGCAGAAAATGTAAATAATGATGTTCGATTGACTGCTGAAGGATATGGATTGACTGCTGAAGACGATGTGCTGAAATTTCATGCAGAAGTGGTTCATGAAAATGGAACCGCAGGATGGTCGGTTGCCGGTGGCACTGCATCACAGGAAAGTCGGTTGTTCATTTTGTCAATATCTGAGGTGAATAAATATGTAACGCTCGGCACACTAAATATGCAAGGTATGGAATACTTAATTGAGCATGGATTATACGTCCCTGCAGGTTGGTGGCTTCGTTCACCCGGTAGCAATGTTAAATCTCCTGTTGCGATTATGAGTGCGGGCGACACAGATGGCGCCAGAATTGTAGCCGCACCCGCCACAGAAAAATCCGGTTTCCGTCCTGCTCTGTGGATAACCAGATCACGCTAGGCGTGACAAGTAGACGGGATGGGTGACACATTTTTTCAACGTTTTATCTGGTTTCATCCAATTTCGGCCGATATTTACTCAAGTCAACCTTTTTTCGTTTCATGTAGTTTCATCTGGTTTCGTCTTACATAAAAAAAGCCCATTTTACGGGCTTTTTTTGCCTTCAAAATGGAAAATTATGGACGAATTTTTCATCTAGTTTCATCGTCGTTGCTGTCAAAATTGCTGTCAAAAATGTTGTCAACTTTCAGATTGGCAAATAAATGAATTTATGGTATGATTTCCACGTATAGTTTTTAACTATACTCTGAATCCACTGTGGAAAGGAGGTGAAAAAATGAGGACAATACGCCGAAACAGGCAATTCGCAGGAAATATCTGCCTGGTTGTTTTTGCGGCCCTCCTTTTCTCCTTGGTGTTTTCTGGACCAGGAGCCGCTCAAGCTGATGCTTCCGAAATAAAAATAGAAGTTAACGGCAGTCAAGAAAAACAAGTCACTTTGCCCCACAATGCCGAGCAACTTGAAATTAAATTGCAGGCTGCCACTCCAACAGCGTTTAAACCAATATGGTATCAGATCATAGGCGAAACTGTCTACCAAACAGCTTATTTTACGGACGTGGCAGCAGCTACATATAATGTTGCTACGAACGTCTATGAATTGGTATACAATATTGTCTACAGCAATCTGTTTGTTAACCGGACGCCTTTTCAATTGGCTATCTGGCTTAACGACATCTTGCTGAGGAGCGTCTCCATTGCTTTTGAGGGACCGCCGCCAGAAGGAGTGCCAGGCGTCGGAGTTACTCCGCCGCCGACGGTTATCCCCGGCCAGCCGATTGTGGTCACGCCTATAGTTGTGGGCGGCAATGCTACCGCAGTTGCGGACAGCAGTGCTGTTCAGCGTCAACTGCAGGCTGATCCCCAGGCCACTGCTGCTTATCTTCGTATTCCGGTTACGGCTGGAGTGACTCAGCTTTCGGTGCAATTGCCAGCTGCCGTCGTAGATCTTCTTACATCTGGGCAAAGAGGCGTCAACATCGAAACCCAGTTTGCCAATTTCCTATTCCCCAGCGGCTTGCTGGCATCTGCGGAGATTGCTAACCAGATGGTTGCTGGTGCACGGCTTGAACTTGCTGTGCAGCTCGTTCCGGCAGACCAGGCCAATACCTTGTTGGCTACAAAACCAGTCGGGGCAGTACCTGCGGGTCAAGTGCTGGAGTTTGCTTTGTCGGTAGTTAATCCGGCAGGCGTTAGTTCTGCTATCAGGAACTTTGCGCAACGTGTCTGGGTTGCTATTCCCTTTGACGCCGTCCGGCTAGGAACAGCTCCTATTTGGAGTTTAGGCATGTATCGGCTGAATGATGCTGTGAATGCCTGGAAATTTCGCGGTGGTAAGGTAGACCAAGCTACCGGAACGGTATCTGCAGGCTTGAATGCCTTTAGTAAGTTCACGGTCATGGCTTACCCCCGAACCTTTGCCGACATCGGAACCCACTGGGGTCAGCGGGACATTGAAATTATGGCCTCCCGTCATGTCGCCAGAGGGGTGGATCAAAGTCGCTTTGCACCAGACCGGGTCACTACAAGGGCCGAATTTGCAGTGCTATTGTTGCGCTCGATGGGTATTCAGTCTGCAAGACCGGCTCGGGCTACTTTCAACGATGTGGCCGCTGACAAATGGTACACTGCGGATGTTGAGACTGCCAGACGGGTTGGTTTAGTGATTGGCTTTGAGGATAACACCTTCCGGCCGGGACAAAGAATTACCCGACAGGAAATAGCGGCTATGGTTGCCCGGGCTATGCGCATTGCAGGTAAGCCTGTTATCCTGACCGATGCTGAGGCAAGCACTCTGTTAGCTCAGTTTGGTGATGCCGATAGCATCGCTCCATGGGCTAGACGAGTTACTGCGGAAGCAATAAAGGCCGGCATTGTTAAAGGTCGTACTCCTGCCACCCTTGTACCTGCTGCCAACGGTACGCGTGCGGAAGCAACAGTAATGCTGAGGCGAATGTTGGTTGGTCTGGGAGAATTATAAGGGTAAGTTATATAGTGTTGTAGCTTCTGCGCCGTTGGTCGGATGAAATTTGCCGGCCAACGGTGTACTTTATGCAGTTATAGGCAATCTAGTGCGCCAAATAGTGAGGAAAACTGACAGGATTCTTTAGAAATTTTTTGCATATTAGGAGGAAATTTACCTAGTTAAGCAGAACTATAACCATATTGAACAATCATACATAGAAACTCTGGAGGAACTTCATGCCTGCAAATTCTGTCAAGACAGTCCCTGGATTAGACCGTAGACCTCTGTTGAATATAAATTTGCATCCCTTAGTAATATTTGGTCTGAGTTTGCTATTATTTTTACCGCCTTTTTTGCGCGGTTTATTTTTTGCCCCGGAACTTTTATTTATTCACCAGTTAACGGCTGCCGTTTTCTTGGTTTTTCTTTTGGATCGGGCAACCAAGAGAGACCCATTAATCTTTTCTCACCCGCTTGACTGGCTGCTACTCGGACTGTTTTTGGCGTACTTTGCTTCAATAAGTGTGGCGGTAAATTTACGCGGAGCCGTAGGCGAAGCATTAAAATACCTGAACTATTTTTTGGTTTACCTGATGGTTTCCCGAAGTGCCATAAATGAGCGCACAATTAGTCGCTTGTTGCACATAATCTTTGCCGGGGCTGTTGGAGTTGCCTTGGTCGGCCTTTTATCGGCAACCGGTCATCTTAATTTTCCAGGGGCCTGGACGGGCGCTCACATCAATTCTACATTGCAGTACAGGAATGCCTTGGCCGGATATATCGTTGCTGCTCAGATAGTTGGTTTATCCCTGTGGGTCCGGGCCAGAAATCCTCTACACCAAACCCTGTTGGCTATAGGGAGTCTGCTCATGCTAGTCGTATTGCTTCTTAGCCAGTCTAGGGGAGGATGGATTGTTTATCCCCTGGCGGTAGCAGTTTGGCTTGTCGGTCTGAGGGGTCATTCATGGCGGGGTTGTTACCTGTTCTTTTTAAATTTGGGACTGGCGATGCTGACGGCACGCTTTTTCCTGCCTAGAGTGCTGGCAGGAAACGGAACCGGTGCTGTTGAAATCCTGTTAGTTGCCTGTGGAGTTATGACGGCGGCTCAGTTGCTCGTATCCGTAGGCGACCGCCTACTTGCTAGACAAGAGCTTCAACAGCCATTCCGTGCGCTCCTCACCTATGGTGGCATTACATACATTGTTGCGGTGGTCGGGATCTACTTGTTCTATGCTGACCGAGCGTTACCGCGAGTAGGCGCACAGTTTCTGCCAGCTGCCCTCCTGGACAGAGCCGGTACCATTAGTATGGAAGACCCCAGTGCAGTGAGCAGGTTTGTCTTCTTTCGAGATGCCTTAGAGATTGTCAGGAACCATCCCCTGTTAGGTGCCGGCGGAGGTGCTTGGAACGCCCTCTATCATCGGTATAAAGAAAGTATTTATTTTACCACCGAAGTTCACAGCGCATTTTTGCAGACCTGGGTGGAGACAGGAACTATCGGATTTCTGCTTTTCACGGGTTTCTGGCTGGTATTGGCCTATATTCTCTGGCGGGCAGCACGTAATCATGCCGGATCAAGCTATCCTTTAGCTTGGGGGAGCGGAGTGGCCGCCCTAGCTTTGGTAGGCCACAGTGCCATAGATTTCAACTTATCGCTTCCGGCACTGGCCATCTTAGTGTGGACTCTCGCCGGAATCACTCGCGGGAGTCTCGTAGGTTATAAATTGCCTGCCGCGCAGTACTCGCATAGGCTTAAAAAGTCTGCGAAAATTGACGAACTGTCTGCCAAGCCAAACAAACAAGCTATTTCCGGCAATCCTTGGGTGCAGTTGAGCCTCGGCCTAATATTAACTATCGCTCTGTGGGTGCCGGCCTGGCGGTTCTATCAGGCTGGCGTCCTGGGGGCGGAGGGAGCCAGAGCCATCAATGCTCATCAACACCTGGAAGCCCGGCAGTTGATGATAAAGGCTCATCAGTTGGATCCTTTTACCGCCACTTACCTTGCTGACCTTGCTCAGGTGACGGCAGTTGTGGGACTCGCTGATAGTGACCCTGTTGCCTTGCAGAAAGCCAAAGAACATGTTGATGCGGCGGTTCTGCTGGAACCATTTAATCCTCGAGTCCGCAGTACTGCCTCGCTTGTCTACCTGTTGCTTGGGTATCCTGACCAGGCTGTGGCTGAAGCTCATGCCTTGTTGACCATCAACCCCTTGGATGTGAGTGCCTATGAGTTTTACGGGCGTACGGCCATGACAGTTGCCAAGCACTATCTGGTCAGGCGGGAATACCCCATGGCCAAGACTTACCTCGAGCGGGTGGTACAACTGCCGGCTCAGGTTGAATCCGTTGCCAGGGAGATTCCAGTCTCCCAAAGTAGCCAGCGGCACAGAAAATTAGAGGTTACACCACTTATTTCCTTAAGTGCTGGGCAGGCGGCCTTTTTTCTAGGAGATCATTCTACGGCTGAGCTGCTGCTAAAAACAGCAGAAAAACAGCAAGAGCTGGCCGCTGAATCCTCTCTCTGGCTGGCACTTACGGCGGCTCGTAGCAATAACCATGCAGAGGCAGAAGAGCGTTTAACCAGGGTTAGGGCTTACTTCCAGGAGGCTGATACTGTTTTTGAAGAAATAATGCAGGTGCCAATTTTAAACTAAAACTCTTATCCGGAGAGACTCAAGGAGGAAAAACTCTTGAACGAAGAAATTACCATTGATTTAAAAGAATACCTGCGCGTTCTAGGTAAGTGGAAGTTCTTAATTTTGTTGATTACTGTGATAACTGTTGCAACTGCAATAATTTTAAGTTGGTTTGTCTTGCCGCCCGTCTACGAGGCTAACGCCATCATCCAGGTAATCCGGGGCGAGCAAAGGCCGACAACTACTAGGGAAACCCAAACTCTAGACGATGTGGTCGGCACGATTTCCCGTCTTCCTCAAATGACTATTAATACATACGTCAACCAATTGAAAAATCAGGAGGTCTTCCAACGGGTAATTAAGCGGTTGAATTTGGATCAGGCACTCTATACTCCTACGGGATTGTCAGGCATGGTTACCGCAAAAGCCGTCAGGGATACCAACTTAATTGAAGTTCAAACCCTCAACACCGACCCTCAATTGGCAGCCGGTTTGGCCAATGCTATCAGTGAAGAATTCATGGTATTTATTAATGAGAATAATCAAGAGCAGCTAGGCAAATCGATGCAGTTATTAAAAAGTCAATTAGAAAGCACCGACAAAGAGTTGGCTGCAGCAACAGAAAATCTGCGCAAGTTTGACGCCCAGCCCCGCAGCGTAGAATACCTTGCGGAGCAAATGACCAATAGGCTTAATGATCTGAGCAATTTCCGCTCTCAGCTTGCGGCAGCTGAGGTTACCCTGCAGCAAGAACAGGCTGGTAAAAGTCGCCTGACAGCGCGTTTAGCCGAAACTCCGCCTTTAATCACAATTACGACTAAGCTAGAACAGCCTCAAGATGGGAGTGCTCCTGAGCAGGGCGCTACCGCTGTACAGATTTCAGAGCAGCTTAACCCGGCCTATGACCGGATAACTCAGGAATTGTTCGCAAGAGAGGTCAGAATCGCAGAGCTGCAGGCTCAAACGGTTGCTACGACAGCTACTATTGCTGACCTGGAAAAAGAAATTGCCGGTCTGCAGGCGGAAATTGCCGGCAAACGGGCTACAAGAGACCAAATGCAAGCTTCTGTAGACCGGCTTAATGCCACCTATAGCGTCTTAGCCGATAATATTACTCGTACCCAAGTGATTAGGTCAATCAATATCGGTGATGCCAGTTTAATGGTAGTAGCCAGGGCTGTTGTTCCAACTGATCCTATCAGGCCGAGAAAGATGTTAAACGTTGCTATCGCCTTTGTATTGGGGTTGATGCTTTCAGTTCTGCTTGCCTTCTTGTTAGACTTCTTGGACAACTCCATCAAGACGCCGGAAGATGTCGAACGGCACTTGGCCATTCCTGTACTGGGAACCATCCCTTTGCATGATCTACGTGATCGTAGCGGTACCGGCAAAAAAGATTTGCTTTCCAAGCTCGGTGACTCTGCTTCCGGAGCTATCGGTTACCAGACTTTTGCAGCGGGACGCGGAGAAACTTCTGCTACCAAGGAATAGGGGGGAGAGTTAGTGACGCGAAGCATCTTAAAACCCATAGCCTGTCGCCAGCCCAAGTCGCCAGTAAGCGAGGCTTACCGGACGCTGAGAACCAACATCCATTATGCAGCAGTGGATTGCCCCATTAAGACCCTTTTAATTACCAGCGCCGGACCTGGAGAGGGTAAGTCCTATACGGCAGCTAACCTAGCGATAGTAATGGCCCAAGGAGGGAAAAAAACTCTCCTTGTCGACTGCGATCTAAGAAAGCCCGTCCAACATCGCCTCTTTGAAATGCGCAACGCAGGAGGGGTCACCTCTCTCTTAGCTCATGGGGGAGACTGCGCCAGCCAGATAAAGAAAACCATGGTTCCGCAACTAGGGTTGATTACCAGCGGTCCGATCCCTCCAAATCCAGCAGAGCTGCTAGGCTCTCAGACCATGCAGCTTACAATAGAGGAGCTAAAAAACAAACACGAAGTCGTAATTTTTGACGGCCCACCCCTGATAGCCGTTACTGATGCCGCTCTTTTGGCCCCCTTGGTAGACGGGGTATTGTTGGTTATCGAAGCAGGACAAACACGTATCGACATGCTGAAGCAGGCTAAAGCCATAATCCAAAATTCAGGAGCCCGCCTGATAGGATGTGTATTAAACGGTGTGCGCCGTAAAGCGCAAGACTATTACTACTATTATTACTACTCGGAAAAGAGCGGCACTGATGATTGATCTTCACGCCCATATCCTGCCAGGTGTGGATGATGGGCCTGCCACCTGGGCGGCAGCCATTGAACTTTGTCGACAGCTGGTAAGCCAGGGCGTAACCGGGGTAGTAGCCACACCTCACTTTCATCCGGGTGGCTACCCTGATACCGGGCACGTCTTGGAACTGGCTGCCGAGCTGTCAGACAAGCTCCGTTCAGCGGGATTGCCATTGACCGTTTACCCAGGGGCAGAAGCTTACCTCGTTCCAGAGCTTCCGCAGTTAGTGGCTGCCCAGGCTGTCCTTACCTTAAATAATGCCGGGCGCTATCTCTTAGTGGAACTTCCTTTGGAGGAGATTCCCTCCTGTACAGAAAACGTA
Organism: Dethiobacter sp.; assembly: GCA_018333635.1. Taxonomy (GTDB): domain Bacteria; phylum Bacillota; class Dethiobacteria; order Dethiobacterales; family Dethiobacteraceae; genus GPS1B09. The sequence continues at coordinate 15,077 of JAGXTL010000065.1, read as the reverse complement.
ATTTTTTCCCTGATGCTAGACGGTATTACCCCAATCTTAGCCCATCCAGAGCGGAATGCCAGGCTACGGGATAAGCCCGAAATATTAATCACCCTAGTCGAGCGGGGAGCTTTGGTTCAGGTTAATGCCGGCAGCCTAGTAGGGGAATTCGGCACGAGGGTGCAAAAATTTGCTACCGACCTAGTCCGTCAGGGTATGGCACATTTTCTGGGAAGTGATGCCCATTGTCTTCGCAAGCGCCCGCCTCTTTGGCCTGTTGTTATGCCGCAACTGGAAAAACTGGCCGGTCAGGAAGCCGTTTTGGCGCTGACCATCAATAATCCGGCAGCCTTGTTGGCGGGAACCGAAGATTTCACATCATATGAACACCCATTTCCTTTAGTTCAGGAAAGCAATTTTTGGCGGCGAGTTCTGAGCAGGCTCCTTGGCAAGAAAACTGATTACTTCCTGTAACTCGATATTATCCATATCTGAAAAAGGAATATCCAAATGGATTGCATAGTGAACAAATTCAGGTAGTTTTGTTTGAATGGACATTTGGAGGCGAAGCACAATGGCTAGGGAGGGAAGTCGTTGAAAATCAATCGGCAGGGAATGGGCGAGGCGGCATTTTTAATTGTCGCAGGCACGGTGTTAAGCCGTATTCTCGGTTTTGTCCGGGAAACGGTCATTGCCTACCGATTCGGTGCTACTGCCCAAACCGACGCCTTCTTAGTGGCCTCTATCGTCCCCATGGTTCTCTCCGGAATGGTCGCTGGCACTGTTGCTGTAGCTTTAGTTCCTGTCTTTACCGAAGCACGCATGAAAAAGGGAGAAGAGGAAGCATGGACTATTGCCAGCACTGTCATCAATCTGACAGCCGTCGCCTTAGTTGCCGCCGCCGTGCTTTTTGTCTTCGCGGCGCCGGTTATTGTCCCTTCGCTCGGCCCAGGTTTGGCGCCGGAGACCAAGGCGCTTGCTGTGCAGCTCTCGCGCTTACTTGCTCCCGCAATCATCTTAATCGGACTGGTAGGGTTGGTAGCCGCTTTACTAAACGCTTACAGACATTTTATCTATCCCGCTTTTGCCGGTTTGTTATATAATTTTGGTATGATTGGCGGCGCCTTGTTTCTTGGCAGCCTGATTGGCATCAGCGGGCTGGCTGTAGGGTTGTTGATCGGAGCAGTCGCCCATTTTCTGGCTTTAGTTATACCTTTAGCCCTAAAAAAAGGCTATCGGCCGACTTTAATAGGCTTAAGACACCCCGGGGTAAAAAAAATTGGCCTGCTCATCCTTCCCTTTATTATCGGTTCCGCTGCAGGCCAAGTTAACCTTCTAGTTGATCGCGTTTTGGCCTCCGGCTTGGCGGAAGGCAGCATCTCCGCCCTTAATTTTGCCGTGCGGGTAATGCAGCTGCCACTGGGCATCTTCGCCGGAGCTGCCGCCACCGCCGCCTACCCGTTTCTGTCGGAGCAGGCGGTGGGCCAGCGAACTGACGATTTGCGCCGCACCTTTTCCGAAGGGTTGCGTCTGCTCTGGTTTATTATTTTTCCTCTTTCTGTAGGATTGATGGTCTTATCTGAACCTATTGTGCGTTTACTCTTTGAGCGAGGCGCTTTTGATCACCAAGCTACCAGCATGACTGCATCTGCCTTGCTCTATTATTCCTTAGGTATCTTCGCCCACGCTGCTTTAGCCTTACTGGTGCAGGTATACTTCGCCCTGCAGGACACTGCCACCCCGGTTAAGCTGGGAATTTGGGCTGTCGGCGTAAACATTGTCCTTAACATTATCCTGGTGCGCTACCTAGCCCACGGCGGCTTGGCTCTAGCCACATCCATCGCTACAATGGTCAACTGCTTCCTGAAGGCTTACTACCTGCGCCGCCTCTTGGGGCATCTTGACGGCAGGCGGATCCTGCGCGCCGCCACCAAAACTGTTGTTTCCTCGGTTGTCATGGGGGTGGTAGTGGCTACAGCTTACAGCTACACGGCGCCGTTGTTTGACCCAGACATTCTCAGCCAACAGCTGTTGCAGACAGGAGGCCTCATCGTCCTTGGCGGGGCGGTCTACCTAATCTCTGTTGCCTTGCTCAAGGCCGAAGAATTAGAGAGAGCCTTCACTTGGGCGTGCGCTAAACTGCAGCTTAACAGCGTAAGGGGATAACGCTAGTGTTGTGAAGGTTCGCGGGGTACTCTATCCCTGAAACAGGCTGTTTTTTTCTGTAAACAGAACAATTTTCTGAAGATTGGTGGTAAAAAGTGAAAGTACTTTTTTTGACTGTTGCTTATCCTGAAGGCAAAGATGAGCGAAACATATATACCGACTTAGTGCAGGAGTTCAAAGAACGAAATAATAACGTTTACGTTGTTTGTTCGCGTGAACGTCGGTATTGCTTGCCTACAGAAATTAAATACGAGAACGGCATTAATGTTTTACGTGTCAAGACCGGTAATGTAACCAAAACCAATATTATTGAAAAAGGCATAGCTACGCTTCTCCTTGAAAACCAGTTTATTAGAGCCATTAAACAACATTTGAAACATGAAGACTTTGACCTCTTACTTTATGCAACACCGCCGATTACATTTGAACGTGTAGTTAAGTTCGTGAAAAAACGAAGCAATTGTAAGACATATTTGCTGTTAAAAGATATATTCCCTCAGAACGCCATTGATCTCGGTATGATGAAGAAAGGTAGCTTAATCTGGAGATATTTTAGAACAAAGGAAAAAAGTCTTTACGCGATTTCCGATTACATAGGCTGTATGTCCAAAGCAAACGTAGAGTATCTGCTTAAGAACAACCCAGAGATTGAGAAAAATAAAGTAGAAGTTTGCCCTAATAGTATAAAGCCCGCGCCGCTTCGCGACTTGAATAACAGGCATTTGAGAATACGAAAAAAGTATGGCGTACCTGATTCAGCCGTAGTTTTTGTCTATGGCGGCAATCTTGGGCAACCGCAGGGTCTAAGTTTTCTCTTGCAAGTGCTTGCAAATGTTCAGGAACGTGAAAACATTTTTTTTCTGATCATCGGTTCCGGTACGGAGTACGCTCGAATAGAAAACTTTATCAATACCGACGCAAAACTCAATGTAAAACTATTGAAGCAGCTTCCCAAAGCTGATTATGAAGATCTCTTGAAATGTTGTGATGTGGGTCTGATTTTTCTTGATCCCCGTTTTACCATACCAAATTTTCCATCCCGGGTAACCGACTATCTGCAGGCAGCCATTCCTGTGCTTGCCGCTACTGACACTAATACTGACATTAAGGATATGTTACACGAAGCTGGCTGTGGAATGTGGGCCGAAAGTGGAGACTTAACTAAGTTCTTAAATCTTGTAGATGTTTTAGCTAATGACATTAACCTTCGTAAACAGATGGGCCTAAACGGAAGGCAGTATCTGGAAAATTATTATACTGTTTCGCACTCATATGAAATTATAACCAGGCACGTAAATGCTTAGATGGAGTTGACTCACATGTTTGAAGGAAAATGTTTGCTGATCACAGGTGGTACAGGTTCATTTGGCAATGCTGTGCTAAGAAGGTTACTAAAAACTGATATTGGTGAGATCCGCATTTTTTCGCGTGATGAAAAAAAGCAGGAGGACATGCGTAAGGAACTAAAAAATAACAAGGTTAAGTTCTTTATTGGTGACGTGCGGGATTACAACAGTATTTCAGCCGCCATGCATGGTGTAGATTACGCATTTCATGCTGCAGCACTTAAGCAGGTTCCGTCCTGCGAGTTTTTTCCGATGGAAGCTGTTAAAACAAATGTTTTGGGCACAGAAAATGTATTAAATGCCGCGATAGCATTCGGTGTTAAAAAAATTATCTGCCTTTCAACCGACAAGGCGGTTTATCCCATAAACGCTATGGGTATTTCCAAAGCCATGATGGAGAAAGTTGTAATTGCCAAATCACGTGCCGTAGACCCTGAAAAGACTACCATTTGCATCACCCGTTATGGAAATGTCATGGCTTCGCGCGGATCGGTAATCCCACTTTTCGTCCAGCAAGTTAAAACCAACCAACACTTGACCGTGACCGATCCCAATATGACCCGTTTTCTAATGTCGCTCCATGAATCAGTGAACCTTGTCCTTTTTGCTTTCCTAAATGCCTATCAAGGCGATATTTTTGTACAGAAGGCGCCTGCTTCCACTGTTGCCGACCTTGCCCAGGCTATTAAAGAAATTTTCCACAGCAACAATGAGATCAAGGTTATTGGCACGCGTCACGGTGAAAAGCTCTATGAAACATTGCTTTCCCGCGAAGAAATGGTAAATGCAGAGGATTTAGGGGGCTACTACCGCATCCCGGCGGATACGCGCGACCTAAACTATGACAAATATTTTGTGCAAGGCGAGGAACAGATAACCTATGGATGGGAATATACTTCACACAATACCGAGAGACTCAATGTTGAACAGGTTAAAGAAAAGCTACTTGCTCTCGACTTTATTAAGCATGAGCTTGAAAGATGGGAGATTGCACGATGAAGTCTGTATTGGTTATCGGCGCCGGCGGTTTTATCGGCAAAAACCTTTGTGCCGCGCTTGAACAACGCAAAGACATTAATATACTCCGTTACGGCCGTGGCGATACGCGTTTGGCTGAGTATATTTCCCGTGCGGATTTTATCTTTCACCTTGCGGGTGTCAATAGGCCACAACATTTCGAGGAGTTCGATAAGGGTAATCGCGCCTTTACCGAGGAGCTGCTCACGCTGCTTGAGCAAAGTGGCAAGAAGACACCGCTAGTCATTATCTCTTCTACCCAAGCCGTACTGGATAATCCTTACGGGTTAAGTAAAAAGGCTGCTGAGGACGCAGTTTTTAAGTGGGCGCGGCGTAACGACACATCGGTATATGTTTATCGCCTGCCTAATGTCTTTGGCAAGTGGTGCAAGCCTAACTATAATTCGGTGGTAGCTACCTTCTGCCATAATATCGCCCATGGCCTTCCCATTCAAATAAACAATCCGGCCACCGAACTTACGCTTGTTTACATAGATGATGTTGTTGCCGAGTTGCTCGCAGCTCTAAACGGTCTCCCGCATATCGGTGAAAACCACTTTTGCTCTGTGCCGCGCACATTTAAAGTGTCGCTGCAACAACTGGCCGAAACCATCTATACTTTTGCCGAGAGCCGTAAAAATCTGACCATCCCGAATTTCGAAGGCGATTTTGCAAGATTCCTTTACGCCACATATACTTCCTACCTGCCGGAGTACGGCTTTGGCTATGAACTGGAAATGAAACATGACCATCGGGGCTGGCTGGCCGAGTTCATCAAGTCCAGGCAGTTTGGTCAGATCTTTATTTCCCGCACCAAACCCGGCATCACCCGGGGAAACCACTGGCACCACACTAAAATTGAAAAATTCCTTGTTGTTGAAGGAGAGGCCGTGATAAAATTCAGAAAAATAGAAACTGATGAAGTTTTGGAATATAAAGTGTCCGGCGAACAGCTAAAAGTTATCGACATCCCCGCGGGCTATACCCACTCTATAACCAACACCGGCCAAGCAGATCTCATCACCCTTTTTTGGGCGGATATAATCTTTGATCAAGAAAAGCCCGACACTTTCTTTTTGGAGGTATAGTTTGGAAAAGCTTAAAGTAATGACAATAGTAGGCACCAGGCCTGAAATAATCCGCTTGTCCGAGGTGATTAAAGCCTGCGACAAGTATTTCCAGCACATCTTAGTACATACCGGCCAGAATTGGGACTATACCTTAAACCAGGTTTTCTTTGATGACTTTGAGCTGCGTGCGCCAGACCATTACTTGCATGCTGCCGGAGCCCATCTGGGTGAAACCATGGGCTATATTATCGCCAAATCCTATGAAGTCCTATCACAGGAAAAGCCCGACGCCCTCCTAATCCTGGGAGATACCAATTCCGCTCTTAGTGCTATCTCCGCCAAGCGTTTAAAAATCCCCATTTTCCATATGGAGGCCGGCAACCGCTGCTTTGACCAAAACGTGCCCGAAGAGATCAACCGCAAAATCGTTGACCACATCAGCGACATCAATCTCCCCTATACCGAGCATTCCCGCCGCTACCTGCTGGCGGAAGGTATCCGCAAGGAGCATATCTTTGTCACCGGTTCGCCGATGACCGAAGTGCTGCAAAAAAATAGAGATAAGATCCTGCAAAGCAAAGTGCTGGAGGAATTAGACCTGGAGCCGAGCCGGTACATCCTAGTGTCGGCCCACCGCGAGGAGAACATCGATCACGAGCAAAACTTCTTTTCCTTAATGCAGGCCCTAAACAGCATAGCTGAGAAGTATCAGCTGCCTGTAGTCTACTCCACTCACCCGCGTAGTTGGAAGATAATCGAGGAGAGAGGCTTTCACTTCCACCACCTAATCCGCAAACTCAAGCCCTTCGGTTTTTTTGACTACAACAAACTACAACTAAACGCCTTCTGCGTACTCTCCGACAGCGGCACTCTCTCTGAAGAATCGGCGCTGCTAGGCTTCCCGGCAGTACTGATCAGAACCTCTACCGAAAGGCCCGAGGTGTTGGACAAAGGTACAATAGTAATTGGCGGGATAACGGAAAAAGATATCGGGCAGGCTGTGGCTCTGTGCCGGAATATGTGGGAGAACGGCGAGAAGACAGCGCTCGCGCAGGACTATTTGGACGCGAACGTGTCGGTAAAGGTTGTAAAGCTGATTCAGAGTTATGCTAAGATTGTGGATAAGTTTGTGTGGGGGAGATAAAAGGTTTATGAAAGTTGGTATTATTGGATTCGCCAATTTAAGATATATGCCATATATAAAATATTATACTGATATCTTTGATAAGCATGAGGTTCAATATGAGATAATCTATTGGAACAGACGGGGCTTAGTTGAGGAATGGCATGCAGAGACATTTGCCTTTACGGAGAAAATGGATGATTCTGTCCCAAAAATTAATAAAATAAGTGCAATGTTGCGATTTGGAAAATTTACTAAGAACAAGATTATGGAAAGAAAATATGACTTTCTCGTGATTCTTACAAGTATACCAGCTATTCTACTTGGTAATTACATTAAAAAAACATACTCCTTTAGATATGTTGTAGATATAAGAGATTACACTTATGAAGGGTTTTACATTTATCGCCATAATTTAAAGGGTATTCTTAATAAAGCAGCAATGAGGGTGATATCTTCTCCGGCATTTAAAAACTTCTTGCCTTTGGATGATTATATTATTTGTCACAATTTGAGCATATCTAGAGATACTGATAGAAATATTAGGACAAAAAAGCCTAGAAATAAAAATGTATTAAATATTTCATACATCGGTGCCATTGCATATTTTGCTGAGGTAGCAAAGCTGCTTGACGCAATAGCGAACGACTCTCGTTTTATCTTTTTGTTTTATGGTTCTGGCGTTGATGATCAGGCACTTAAGACGTATTGCTTGGCAAACGGAATTAACAATGTATATTTTCATGGCATGTATAAGCCGTCTGAGAAAGAGGCGTTTTACGGAGAAACAGACTTGATTTTTAACGCTTATGGTGCGGATGTCCGTAACACAAAGTTGTTACTTTCAAACAAATTATATGATGCAGCATGGTATCGCATTCCTATTTTAGTGTCTCCTGGTACTGCAATGTTCGAAATGGCTAAGTATATGGGATTTGAGCTAAATTTTGAGAAAGCCACAATTGCAGATGACTTATATAATTGGTATAACGAGCTTGACTGGGAGAGATTTAAAGTAACTGCCGATACGCTAATAAACAAGGCATTCGATGATAACAAAAAGTTTAAGGGAAAACTTTTAAGCACTCTTAAAATGAAGGCAAGGGACTAATGGAAATACTCTATGTTTCAAAATTATGTTCAAAGAAAAAATTTGAAGAAATTTTTGTCACTTGTCATGTTAAACCACAACAGCAGGCACAAAAGTTTCATCATCTGTTTGCTAGCGGTCTTGCAGCGCAGGAAGGTGTGCAGGTTACAGCTTTAAGTGGCTTGCCAATTTCCCGGGTCCATAACGAAAGAACATGGTGGGCGGGTGTTTCGGAAGTTGAAGATAAAACTGTGTTTAAACACTTACCACAAATAAACATGGCATTAATCGGACATATTGTTGTTTTTGTAACAGCTTTTTTAGTAACAGCAAAGTGGTGTTTAGTTAACAAGAACAAAAAGAGATACATTATTTGCGATGTTCTAAACTTGACAATCAGCGTTGCGGCAAAAACAGCGGCTAAACTTTTTGGAGTAAAGAGCATAGCAATTGTTACCGATATCCCAAGCTTTATGCGAGAATATAAAAGAGAAAAAAGGTGTATTCAATCATTGCCTATCGGCATCTATACCTCCCTTTGTAGTTCTTTTCTGCGGAGATATGATGTGTATATTATTTTGACTGAGCAGATGAATCGGTTCATTAACCCTAACAGCAAACCTAATATTGTTATCGAAGGTATGGTTGACCTTGAGATGACCGGCCAACAAAATCTATTGGAAAACAAATACCAAGAAAAAATTATTATTTATGCGGGATCCCTTCATGAAAAGTATGGTGTAAAAAAGCTCATTGAAGCGTTTATAAAAGTATCTGACCATTCTGCTAGATTGTGGCTTTTAGGTTCGGGTGATTTGGAAGAAGAAATGAGACATTTCGAGGAAATAGATTCCCGGATTAAGTTTTTGGGCGTGATGTTAAATAAAGAGGTATTGGAAATAGAAATAAAGTCCAAGCTTCTAGTTAATCCTCGACCGTCCAGCGAAGAGTTTACAAAGTACTCTTTCCCATCAAAAAATATGGAATATCTGGCTTCTGGAACTCCATTGCTTACTACGAAACTTCCAGGTATGCCTGAAGAATACTATGATTACGTTTATCTTTTTGAAGATGAATCGGTGGAAGGAATGGCAAAAACTTTAGAACGTATTTTACAGCTGTCCAAGGAAGAACTACACGCCAAAGGCGCCGCCGCCAAAGAGTTTGTGTTGAGAGAGAAGAATAATGTGGTTCAGGCTGGGAGAATTATAGAACTTATTGGAAAGGCTGAAAAATTAAAACATGAACGCAAACACTAGTTTATCAAATATAGCAGTTCATAACACAAACCGAAAGGTTGTTATCTCTGTAAAAGCTTTCCGTGAACTGGCTGCTGCAGGCATTATTTTGATAAGTCTTGTCCCTGAAACCTCTAACAGGTTTTTGTTTGTCACTTTCTTTTCGCTGTGGATAACGTTAGCATATGTTTCGAATGTCAGGGGATTTATAAAAGCATTTATTTATCCGAATATTAAGAGTTATAGTGTATATGCCTGGCTTCTGTTATATATGATCTTTTACTTAACTGGTTATATGCAAGGGGTTGAAATTGATCGTATATTTAACTATCTGCGATTAGGATTTACATTGCTGTTGATAAATTATTATATTGAATCTGAGAATTGGAGTGCTATTAAAAAACTAACAGTGTTTTCGTTAGGCTGTATGGCTTTTTCCTGTATAACTACACTCAGAGCACTTGCTCTCGATCCGCTTGCCGCAAGAGTTTTGGCAACGGGACGCGAGGAGCTTATCCAAGGTCTGGAAGGGTTAATGATCGGATCCTATGGACTCGTTTACGGGTTGGTTTTTGTTACAGTTGCTTTGGTTGGACTATTAAAAGCGAAACTTTTAACAGGCTGGAAAGCTGGTTTTTTAATTATAGCCGTGCTTTTTGCATATACAATCTTTAGCGCTGCGTTTATGATAGCGTTACTGCTTTTTCTGTTTGGTTTAACATTAATGTTTCTTAATATCAAGAGAACAAAATCAATGTTATTAACTATAGTAATTTTTATTGCTTTAGTTCTGCTGATGTCTCCATTTCTTTATGATACCTTCAATTATTTCGGTGATCTGACAGAACATAATGCTTTATCAATGCGTTTTTATGAACTGGCTCATATGGTTAGGTATGGCACGGCTGAGGGTACCGTAACCAGCGAGGCAAGAGTGCAATTATACTTGCTTTCTTTATCCACGTTTTTTGAAAACCCCATTTTGGGTGTAGGCGGTTTTTATGGATTCGGCACTAGTATTTTTGGAATAGGAGGACATTCAGCCTTTTTAGACGAGTTAGCTAAATATGGCATATTAGGCACCGGATTTTTGTTTGTAGCGCTGTTTTCGAACGCGTTTTATGTTTACAAAAAATTAAGAAGCAATAAACAAAAAGCAATTTACTATTCTGCTATGATTCCATTTTTCGTTTTGGGTCTTATAAATACACTGCTTTTTATTCCAATTTTCTTTGCTGCGTATTTTGTTGTTCCTGGGTTGATCTTCAGCTATTACAAGCCTGACCCGATGGGGATGGTATAGGCTATGAATATACTCTGGTGCGTAAATATCCTACTTCCTGATATAGCAAAAGCCATCGGTGCCCCTCTAACCCCCCTTGGTGGATGGATGGAGAGCCTGTCATCTGATTTGGCTAAAATTGATGGCATCAACTTAGCTATTGCGACTATCTATTCGGGAAGCGAGTTAAATAAGGTTGAAGTAAACAACATTGTATATTATTTAATTCCGGGCGGTCATAAGTCGATGCTGGGAAAAGCAAATTCTAGGCACATCAGCTACTGGCGCAAGTTGGCTCGGGATTTTCAGCCCGACCTGCTCCATCTTCACGGAACCGAATATTCCCATGGTTTGGCGCTCCTCACTGCTTGCCCGAACGTCCCTTCCATCGTTTCTATCCAAGGTTTGCTTGGCGTAATTGAAAAGAGTTACTATGCTGGAATGGAATTTGCCGATGTATTTTTACGCCCCAGCTTCCGGGATATTATCAGACTCGATCCATTGTGGAATCAGCGCCGGTCATTTAGAAAGAGAGCGGTTTTTGAGCGGGAGATTCTCCGCAAAGTTAAGCATGTGATAGGCCGGACAACCTGGGATTACGCAAATGTAAAGGCTATAAATCCCAAGGTGAAATACTACCACTGCGACGAAAGCCTGCGAGAGCCCTTTTACCAACATGAGTGGCATATTTCCGGCATTCAGCGGCACTCTATTTTTGTTACCCAGGCAGGTTATCCAATAAAAGGGTTTCATATTTTGCTAAAGGCAGTAGCTCTTTTAAAGCGTGATTATCCGGATGTAAAAGTGTTTGCCGCCGGATCTAGCCTAGTGGGAGACACTTTTAGAGAGCGCCTGAAAACTCCGGGCTACGGTCTTTACATTAAACGATTGATCTTAAATCTTGGGCTAGAGGACAATGTAGTGTTTACCGGCATGCTTGATGCTGAGGGTATTGTGGGTAGACTGTTAAGCTCCAACGTATTTGTTGTTTCATCTGCTGTGGAAAACGGATGTAACGCGTTGCATGAAGCTATGCTAATTGGTGTGCCATCAATAACGGCTTTCTCTGGGGGCATGACAGACATGTTGACGCATAAAGTTAATGGATTTATGTACCCCTTCATGGAAGAAGCCATGCTGGCCGAATACATTAGGCGGATTTTTGATTCTGACGAGCTGGCCCTTAAATTTTCCCAAACCAGCAGAGAAAGTACACATAAAAGACATGACAGGAAGAAAATAACTGAAACGATGGTAGGCATTTACAGGTTAATCTTGGAAGACGAAAGATGTCGATATTAACGATTTAAGGAAATGATGTATAAATAATGCTGAAAATAGCCCTGAACGATGCCGCTACGCTCCAAATATTTTGTCAGAACCCCGGAGCAGCTGGTCGGATTGACTGAATACTTTGAATACTCAACTGAGGATGAGAGGTCTAACATGAAAAGAATAGGAATTGTTACTTGGTTTATGCACCAAAACTATGGGCAAGTATTGCAGGCATTTGCGTTGCAGACTTCAATCAGTAAATTAGGTTTTGAGCCAGAACTTATAAACTACCACCCAAGTATAGTTACAGAAAGAACAACCGGTATTTTTGAAGCTAATCTAAGACGGCTGCCTCATATCACTGCAAGTAGGTTAGCGAGAGTATTAACGAGGGAATTGTATCAATTATATTGTAATCGTATTTCTTCAAGGAAAAGATTATTTAAAGCATTTGTAAAGAGCTATCTAAAAGTGAGCCAAGAAGTAACAAATATTAATCAGCTTTCATCTCTTTATGAGGGCTTTATTTGTGGTAGCGATCAGATTTGGGCCCCCACTGTTTTTAACGAATACTATTACCTTTCCTTTGAAACTGACCCAAAGCGAAAGATTTCTTATGCTCCCAGCTTTGGTTTGAACACTATACCTAAAAACATATCAGAACAAGTGGCAGCCCTCCTTTATAATATAAAAAATCTGTCTGTTCGAGAAGAAACAGGGGCTAGTTTGGTTGAAGAGCTGATTGGTAAAAAGCCACATATTGTTGTTGACCCAACTTTGCTATTAGATGCAGAACAGTGGAGCCAAGTGGCGTCTCGGGTGGTTGTCCGATGCCCTTTTATATTGTGCTATTTCTTGGGGAATAACCCCGAACACAGGGCGATAGTCAATAAAATAAAGCAAGAAACAGGGCTACATGTGGTGATATTGCCATTTAATACTGGCGATCTTTTTAGAAAGGGTTTTGCAGCAAAATCTAGCATAGGGCCAAGAGAATTTTTAAGTCTGGTGAGCAATGCAGAATTAATATGCACAGACTCGTACCATGGCATCCTCTTTTCAATCAATTATAATAAGCCTTTTCTTGCATTTAAGCGCTTTTCAGACGAGGATCCAGTTAGCCAAAATTCTCGGGTCAATTATATTTTGGGAAAATATGGGCTATGGGATAGGCTGGTAATAGATAAAGATGAGCTTTGCTATAACAAAAGAATCGACTACAGTAAGGTAAATAAACTCCTCAAAGTAGAAAGAGAGCATTCTAAGACCTTTTTGGAAAGCAGCTTGGCAGGGATAGGTGATCGTTTTGATAACTTATAAGAAACACGAGTGCTGCGGTTGTTTTGCATGTTTGAATGTATGTCCTTCAGGCAGTATCGAAATGGTGTGCGATTCCGAGGGATTCCCATATCCTGTAGTTGACGCTACGTGTACAAGGTGTGGTAAATGTGTGATAGTTTGCCAACGCAGGAAGAAGTATGCGCCGATGGCTGTATACTCCGACTTTTTCGCTTGTTTGAACAAGGATAGCTCCGTAAGATATAAAAGCTCTTCAGGAGGCGTATTCTCGTTATTAGCTGAAGTATGCTTAAAAATGGAAGGCGCAGTTTTTGGTGTGGAATTAGATTCAGGTTATCAAGCTGTACATACATGCGTTACTGAGGTAGCTGGTTTAGAGCAAATCCGAAGATCTAAATATGTCCAAAGCAATATAGGTCTTGCTTTTAGAGATGCACGAAACAGGCTTGCTTCAGGCCAGCGAGTGCTATTTTGCGGAACACCTTGTCAGATAGCTGGGTTGAAGGGCTATCTTGGTTGCGATTATGAGAATCTTTTAGCAGTTGATTTTATTTGCAGAGGAGTGCCAAGCCCAAGTGTATTTAAAGCTTACATCGCGCAAATGTCAAAGATGCTCGGCTATAGGATCAAGGCAGTCAATTTCCGCGATAAAATTACTGGGTGGAAGGGATTTTCTATGGTCTTGTATGCGGATGACTTCCAGTATAATGCCGGGAATTGTGATAAGAATCCCTTTATGAAAGCTTTTCTCAGAGACCTTACTTTGCGACCGTCTTGCTATAAATGTAAATTTAAAGGCATTGCAAGTAGTAGCGATATAACGCTAGCAGATTACTGGAATGTGCATACTAAATTTCCTGACTTAGATGATGATAACGGAATTTCTTTGGTTGCGGTTAATTCGCCTAAAGGAAAAAACATCTTCACTGCCTTGAGTAACAATATGGAGTTTTACCCGACCAACCATAGGCACGCCCGGAAGACCAACCCCTCTTTATATAAATATGCTAAACCTCATCGCAATCGTGCCTATTTTTTTCATGCTTTTTCAGAGAAACCTAATACAATTGTTTCACTGTTGGAACAATATGCAACAACTCCTTTTGGTGCTAAGTTAAAATGGTTAGCTTTTAGTATACTTGCAAAAATATATAGGATTGTATTCCCGAAAAAAATAAGTTGAGAGGAATTGGAATATGGGGTCTGGGAAACAAGCGTAGTGTGACAAGGGACGGGGTCATTTCGGATTTGTGACAAAGAAGAACGGGGCTCCCGATTGCGAGCTGTGAATGGGGACGATTTCATTTGGATTTCATTGTAGGGAATATAACAGCGGTTGTTTCAAGCATAGCAGCGGCAGTAGCTGCTATATTTACATGCCGCATAGCTTATAGCAATGAAAAGCAGCGCAAACAAAAAATGGCGCCTGTTCTTTGTTTATACAGGGCAGAGGCAGTACTTGGGTGCGCTGGAGGAGAATGTGATGATTTTGGAAGGCTGATAGAATATGAAAGACGCCTTGATTTTTGTTCTTTTCCTACTATCCTCTTTTTTAAGAACTTGGGCAATGGCCCGGCCAGTTTAATGGAAGTTGAACTTAATACATATGCTATAGAAGGTCGTATTGGTGTACCTATTACTATCCCTCCGGGTGCTACAGGAGAAGTTAAGGTGTGGCTGCCTAAACAGAAAGTTTTTTATGAGGTTGAGATTAACCTATACTACTGGGATATTGAAAATAAAGCTTACTGTACTACATCGAGAATACTGCTTAAACATCAGAGAACAAAAGAACCTGATACAGGTGAAATAGGTGTGCTCCTTGATTGGCAAATGAAAAGCGAGAAATATGGCTTAACTAAAAAGAACAAACCACAAGAAATAAAGCACTGGCAAAAAGCGGAGGAACAGGGAAGTAGCGATGCTGGAGTTGGGTTAACTTCGTAGTCATCGCTAATTGATTGTAATTTTCAGTATGAAATGTGTCAAGTACCCCGTCCCCATGACACATTTTTACAGGGCAATCGCATAAAAGAAAATTAAAAAACTGAAAAGCCAACGATATCAAGTAAAACTATGTATAGGGAATTGCAGAATGAATGCAATTCCCTATCGTTTTTTCCTTAAATGTATAGTATAATACATTATACATATTTAAGGAGGGCTCGTATGTCAAATTATCCGGATTGGGT